>JARWGK010000071.1:0-38087 GCA_040409725.1 Natronomonas sp. | reverse complement strand
CCAGGTGTCGACGACGGGGCAGTCCTCGCCGCCGATGTGTTTGTAGTACCACTTCCAGGCGCGGGGGTTGATCGGCTCTCCGACCGTCCCGAGCAGCCGTAGCGAGGACAGGTCGTGCTGTTCGGGATACTCCTTGCCCCACTTCATAAACGATCGAATCGCCGTCGGGGCGGTGTAAAACACGTCGACGTCGTTCTGCTCTATGAGCTCCCAGACGCGATTCTTCTCCGGATAATCGGGCGTTCCCTCGTAGATGAGCGTCGTCGTGCCGAGGGCAAGCGGACCGTAGACGGCGTAGGAGTGGCCGGTGATCCAGCCGATGTCGGCCGAACACCAGTAGGTGTCGTCGGGCTTGATGTCGAGAACTGCCCGTGACGTCCAGGTGACGTGTGAGAGGTACCCGCCCGTCGTGTGCCGGACGGCCTTCGGCTGGCCGGTCGTCCCGGAGGTGTGCATGGCGAAGAGGTCGTCGGTGGCAGCACGGGCAACCGGTTCGACCGTGTTCCGTCTGTTGTCGGCGACGAGACGGTCGTAATCGTACTGATCGGCGCCGAGTGAGTGCGGCAACTCGTCGCCGAGTCGGTCGACGACGACCGTGGTGACGTCCCCGTCGAGTCGACGGAGGGCGCGGTCGGCCTTCGACTTCTGGTTCAGCGCGTCGCCGCGGTGGTAGTAGCCGTCACAGGTGATCAGATACTCCGAGGGGGAAGACTCCATCCGGGCGGCGAGGGCATCGGCCGAGAAACCAGCAAAGACCACCGAATGCGGCGCCCCGATGCGGGCACACGCCAGCATCGCGATCGGCAACTCCGGGATCATCGGCAGGTAGATCGTCACCACGTCATCTTCCTCGACGCCCTGTGCCCGCAGCGCCGCCGCAAACGCCTCCGTTTCGTTCAACAGGTCGCCGTAGGTGTACGTCTCGACGCTTCCTCGCTTCCCGATCCAGCGGAGCGCTGCTCGGGTCTTTCGTCCGGCTTCGACGTGTCGATCGAGGGCGTTGTAGGCGGCGTTCAGCCGTCCACCGGCGAACCAGCGGTACCGAGGAGCGTCGGTGTCGTCGAGGACAGTCTCCCATCGACGCTCCCAATCGAGGAGGTCTGCGGCCTGCTCCCAGCAGTCCGGCCAGTTCTCCTCGAAGTCCTCGTAGATCGACGGATCGGAAACGTTCGCCTGTTCGACGAACGATCTGGGTGGCTCGAACGTATCGCGCCCTTCGAGCCAGGATCGACGGTCGATGTCCGCCCCGTCACTCATCGTCGGTGGGTGGAGGGAGATGCTGATAAACGTTCGTGCAAAGTACCGAAGAACACAACGGCTTTGATCCGCGAACGGTTGCGGTAACTGTGAACGACGGCCGAACCATCCTCGTTGCCGGAACCGCCTCACACGTCGGTAAGTCGACCGTTTCGGCCGGTCTCTGCCGTATCCTCGACGACCGAGGAATCGACGTCGCGCCGTTTAAGGCACAGAACATGTCGAACAACGCGCGGGCGGTCACCAGACCGGCGGCAGTCCAGAACGGAGACGGGAGCAACGGTTCGACGACCGACAGATTCGGTGAAATCGGCGTCTCACAGTACGTTCAGGCCCGTGCAGCGAGGATAACGCCGACGACGGACCACAATCCGGTTCTTTTGAAGCCCCGTGGCGACGGGCAGTCACAGTTGGTTCTCGACGGGGTCGCGGTGGATCATTTCGATTCTACCGAGTACTACGAAACGGCGTGGGAAGAGGCGCGTGAGACGGCCATCGCCGCCCACCGCCGCCTCGAGGCCGAACACGACGTCGTCGTCGCCGAAGGGGCCGGGTCGATCGCCGAGATCAACCTCCAGGACCGCGATCTGGCGAACGTGGAAACGGCACGGTTCGCCGACGCGGAGATCGTCCTCGTCGCCGACATCGAACGCGGTGGCGTCTTCGCATCGATCGTCGGAACGCTCGAACTACTTCCGGACGATCTCCGTGAACAGGTCGTCGGCGTCGTCATCACGAAGTTTCGGGGCGACCCGGGGATTCTGGAGGAGGGACTCGAACAACTCGAGGAGCGAACCGGCGTCCCGGTTATCGATGTCCTGCCCTACGACGATCCGGGGCTTCCCGAGGAAGATAGTCTCGCGCTGCCGGCCGTCGACGCCTCGGAGACGTGGGGGGCAGACGACGGATACGACGGCGCCGAGTTGACGATCGCCGTTCCGCGACTGCCGCGGGCCTCGAACGTCACCGACGTCGAACCGCTCGCGGCGGCGGCCGGCGTGGCGGTGTCGTTTCGACCGCTGTCGGCCGATATCGACGACGCACACGCGGTCGTTCTCACCGGGACGAAAAACACCGTCGACGACCTCCGGGCCGTTCGGGAGGCCGGCCTCGACGACCGGCTTCGGGAGTTTTCGGGCCCGATCGTCGGCCTCTGTGGCGGGTATCAGCTGCTCGGAGAGCGAATTCACGACGCGGATATCGAATCGACGACGGACATCGAATCGATCGAGGGCGTCGGACTCCTGCCGGTCGAAACGCGATTCAGCAGAGAAAAAACCGTCAGACCGGTCGAGCGCCGGATCGACTGTGCGTTCCTCGACGTTTCGGGACCGGTTCGGGGATACGAAATCCACATGGGACAGACCCGGCGTCTCGAATCGGTCGATCGGCCCTTTCCGGACGACGGCGCGGTGGTCGGAAGCGTCCTCGGGACGTATCTGCACGACCTCTTCGGCAACAGGATCGTCCGGGAGGCGTTTCTCGACACCGTCGCCGAGGCGGCCGGAATCGACCGGCCGGCAGACGAGACGCGGTCGTCGCCGTACGACGAGGCAGCCACACTCGTCGAGGACATCGCGAGTGTGCTGTTTTGATTTCGGGATCGATCAGCCGGTTGGATCGTTGCGTTCGCCGATCCACGTCTCGGCACCGTACTTTTTTTCGACCAGTTCGTCGGCCCGTGACCGCTCGTCGTCGGTCCAGTCGGTGGCGTCGGCGCCGGCCCACTCCGAGAGTGCATCCTCGAGAGCCGTGACGAACGCGGCTCGCTCGACGTCGACGAACTCCTCGACGCCACAGACGCGCTCACGGAACTGTTCTGGATCGAGGTCTGCGGTGAAACAGCGACAGTGTGTCTCCGCATCGACGGAGAAGGTGAGTGAGCCGTGCTGGACGACGACGTCCTTGCGTCTGTGCTGAGCGTTGCCGGCGATCTTTCGACCGTCGGGACCGGTGAGGTCGTGGGCTGGATCGACCGTCCTGAGGTAACACGACGGCGGGTGAATCGCCGCCCGCTCCGTCTCGGCGAAGTCGACGGCGACACCGACACGGGAGAAGGCGTCCCGAATCGGAGCACAGAGCCGTCGGTACGACTCGGTGACGTCTCCGGGGAGTGCATCGGCCGGAACGATGATGGAGTACGCCACATCACCGTACGTGTCGTGATAGATCGCGCCGCCGCCGGTCGGTCTCCGGGTTACGTCGATTCCCTCCCTCTCACAGAACGCACGGTCGACAGTCGAGACGTCCTGACGGTAGCCGAGAGAGAGCGTGCTGGGCGTCCAACGGTATAGCCGAACGGTCGCGGGGCCGCCGTTTTCGACCGTCTCTGCGGCGACCTCGTCGAACGCCATCGCCGCCGCGCCTCGGCAGTCCTGTTCGGGAATCAACCGAACGTCGAGTTGGTCCATACGCCGATCAGGGAACGGATGTGTATAGCTTCGGCGCCGAAAAGAGCCTCACAGCGGGAACTCCTCGTCTAAGCGTGCGACGGTTCGGTCTGCGACCTGCTTCAGATTCACCGTGTCCTCGCGGTTGTACTCGACGAGGGTCTCGAGTGCGCCGTCGCAACCGCGTTCGTGTTCCCGCCACAGCCGTACGGCGTCTCTTCCCGAGAGGTCCGGACGGTCGCGTTCGACGCCACAGGCCGGTTCGATCTCCTTCAGACCACCGGTCAGTCCGACCCGACGACAGGGGTAGCGCAGATCGAGATGCGGCGTCTCGACATCGAGATCGAAGGCCGTCTCGAGAAACGGAACGTCGAAACTCGCGCCGTTGTAGGTGACAAGAAGGGGGGCATCGAGCGCTGCAGCCACCCGATCGCGGGTCAGGTCGTCGCCGCGAACGAGCGTGGAGGTGTCACCACCACGGTGGAAGCTGACGCAGGTGACCTCGTGGCGCGTCTCCGAGAGACCGGTCGTCTCGATGTCGAAGAAACACGCCTCGTCCCGGAAGTTCTCGTACATCCGCCAGCGCTCTCCGGACGGCAGGGCGCGGTCGAAGAAGTCCGTGTCGCCCGCATCCAACTTCGGTCGGGCGGTTTCGATGAACGACTCGATCCGTTCTGCCGTCGTCGGACCGACCAGATCCGGATCGAACTCCGACCACGTCCGAGCGCCGCGGTCCCACAGCCGTCGCTCGGTCGTCTCGCCCACCCCGTCCACGCCGATGTAGGAGTTTTCCAGTCGCACACTACCGAGTGAGGAAGGCGACGGCTAAAGCGTTGCTCACGAGCGGTCGTACTCGATCGCCTCGGCGACCGACGCGGCGACGGATTCGCCACACTCCCGCCGAAGGACGTGGAATGCGAGGTCGATGCCGGCGGTGACGCCGCCGCAGGTGACGATCGATCCGTCGTCGACGACGCGCTGGTTCCGGCAGTCGACGCCGGTCGCACGGAGATCATCCACGGCCCCGTGGTGTGTCGTCGCCGCCCGCCCGTCGAGCACACCGGCCTTCTGCAGCAGCATCGTTCCGGTACAGACGCCCGCGAGGTTCGTCCCGTGGTCTGCGGCACGTCGGATCGCCTCGGGGATCCGGCCGCGCTCGTACTCCGCCCACGCACCGGCGCTCGATCGATCGTTCCACCCACCGCCGGGAACGAGGAGCCAGTCCGGATCGATCGCCTCCAGCCGTCCGTCCGGTTCGACCCTGAGTCCGTGTTTCGCACGCACCATCTCACCGTCGAGGGTCCGCATCGAGGCCTCGGCTCCGCGGGCGAAGACCTCGTATGGACCGACCGCGTCGAGTTCGTCGAATCCGTCGTACAGACACACTGCAACGTGCATACACGGCATTGTGGCGATGGCGGCATGAGTGTGGCGTAAACCGTATACCGCGATACGAAATCCGGAGCACTGTGTTCGGACAGCCAAGCAGCCGCACACGACAGTGACCCCGCCTGTGGTTTCGATCCACGGTATGAAGCGACGGTCGCCGGAGGACACGGAACACGAAGGGCGGGGGTACAGGTGGACAGAGGTATTCCACGGCGGGAAACCGACTGTCGTTTCCCTCCCATGTCGTTACCGACAGTCGCGGCGGCACAGTTCTCCCCCAAAGGCCAACTGACAAAGAGAGTCGTCCGTGACGGCCCCCGGTGGGTCGACGGTGTGGTCGTATCGATGCCATCTGAAGACCGTGCAACGGCTGGACTGTTCCCGGTTCGGAAGGGTATCGAATTCGTCCAGCCGCCGTTTTGGGTTCCTCCGCGGCGTTTTTGCGTAGCACAGCCCGAATCTGCGTTCTGTGCGTCGTGAAGCCGGCCGCCGCAGTCGATGCGGCGGGGAATGCTCGAGGTCTCGCAGATTACGACGGGTTTGATATCGTGACATACGGTTTATTTTGCGTTCGACCGCACACGAGTCGCTTTTGCGTACACGTCCGCTACGTGGGTGTAATGGTCCAGAACGTCGCGAGTGTGATGGCTGAACTGGAGCCCGAGGACTTCTATCTACTCTCCGGCATCGAACACGGGATGCGGTTTTCCGAGTGGGTTGCGGTCGGCAAGATCACGACGTTCTCCCGGCTGGACGGCGACGAGGTGACCTACCGGATCGACCGCTGCATGGATCGGGAGTTGATCGAGCGGAAGACGATCCAGTACACCGGCTACCGGCTCACCTTCGAGGGCTACGACGCCCTCGCGTTGCGAACGTTTTCCGAGCGGGAGACGATCGAAGGCGTCGGCGCACCGCTGGGCGTCGGCAAGGAAAGCGACGT
The DNA here is from genome assembly GCA_040409725.1 of Natronomonas sp. GTDB lineage: Archaea > Halobacteriota > Halobacteria > Halobacteriales > Haloarculaceae > Natronomonas. The sequence continues at coordinate 32,108 of JARWGK010000071.1, read as the reverse complement.
CTACGAGGCACGGTCGTGGGGGCCGCTGGCGCTGAAGTACCACCGAGAGGGCTATACGAACTTCCGGGAGGTACAGAAGGAGCGGGAGTACACCGCAGAAAACGAGCATCGGTCGTGGCTGTACACCGCACGCAAGGCGGCAGAGCGGGAGTACGAGGCGCTCGAATCGCTGTATCCCGAGGTTTCGGTGCCTCGACCGGTCGATCAGAACCGACACGCGATCGTGATGGAGAAACTCGACGGCGTCGAGCTATCGCGGGCCGGGTTGGAGTCCGGTCAGGTGGTCGGCGTGATCGATCTCATTTTGGAGGAGATGGCGACTGCCTACGAGGCGGGGTACGTCCACGCCGACATGAGCGAGTACAACGTCTTCGTTTCGAGTGACGGCGTCGCCATCTTCGATTGGCCACAGGCGGTTTCGACCGACCACGCAAACAGCGACGAACTGCTTCGGCGGGACGTCGACAACCTGCTCGGATACTTCGAACGGAAGTACCCCGGCGAAACACCCGACGTGGACCGAGAGGCGGTCGCAGACGCACTCGTCGATGGATCGTTCGAGTCGGTTCGACACCTGCAGGCCTGAAAGCGAGAACACGTCCGCACTTTTATACTATATCACATACCACGATATCAAACTCGGAGAGCGACGGGCGTGAGGTTGCTGTCATCACAGCGGTCGGGGCGTATCAGAGTTTCTTGCTGAAGACTGCAAGGAGGTAGAACGCAATGGCAACGAGAACGATCGCCGCGCCGGCGGCGATGTCCAACCGGTACGACAACACCAGCCCGCCAACGACGGCGATTTCGCCGATACCGACGGCGAGGAGCAGTCCGCGGTTGAAGCTGGTCGTCACCTGCATCGCGGCGGCGACGGGAACGACGAGCATCGCCGCGACGAGGATCGCACCGAGAATCTGCATCGCTGCGACGACGACCAGTGCCGTGATGATGATGAGCAGCGTGTCGTAAAACCGGACGTGGATCCGTGCCAGCCGTGCCGCCTCGCGGTCGAACGTGATGAAAAGCAGTTGCTTGTGGGTGAGTCCGACCAGCCCGAGGGTGAGCAACGCGAGTCCGACCATCAGCTGGACGTTCTCGAACGGAACGAACAGAATGTTACCGAACAGGAACCCTTCGACCTCGCGTCCGAAGACGATCGCATCGCCGAAGGAGATCACCGCGACGCCGACTGCGAATCCACCGGTCAGAACGACCGCAAGCGGCACGTCGGCGTACTCATCGCTCGTAACGGCGAGATACTGCAGACCGAGTGCGGAGGCGGTTGCGACGAGGAGCGCCCACAGAAGCGGAAAGTCGAGCGGGATGGTTGCGCCCGCAATCTCGATCGACCCGACCGTCGCGCCGATGAACAGCCCGATTGCGACGCCACCGAAGGCGGTGTGAGCGAGCGCCTCGCCGACGAGCGCCATCTGGCGGTTGACGAGATACGTCCCGACCAGCGGTGCGGCGATTCCGATGAGAATTCCCGCGGTGAAGCCGTTTTGAAGCAGCCCACTACAGAACAGGAACGATCCCGTCGCGCCACAGGCGCCGCTCCAAAAAAGCTCGTACAGAAACGGGAACGGCCCGTAAACGAACACGCCGGCGGCCGCAAGCAGAAGCGCCATCGCTAGGACGACGAGGGCGGGTTCGCGGTTGATCGACAGCCATTCGACAACGGCGGTCGGGAGCGAACGCTCGTCGTCAGTCGACGCTGACAGCGTGATCACCCCGACTGTCGAGTGCGTGTGAGCTGAATGCCCGTTCGAGGGCGTTCGTTTCGAGGAATTCGTGCGTCGGGCAGTGTTCGTACAGTTCACAGTCGATGCAGGCGATGCTGTCGGCGTGTTCGGTCACGGTGCCGATGTCGTGTTCGATGAGGGCGATCGTGATGCCCTCGTCGTTCAGTTCGTCGAGCAGGTCGTAGAACTGCCCCACCGAATCGGCATCGATCCCGACGGTCGGCTCGTCGAGTGCGAGCAGTTCGGCCTCGGCGGCGAGCGCGCGGGCGATGTACGTCCGCTGTTTCTGCCCTCCCGACAGCTGGTTTACGCGTCTGTCGGCCAGATCGGCAATTTCGACCCGTTCGAGGGACTCCGAAACCACGCGGCGGTCCACTTCGGAGAGCCGTGAGAGTCCCGCGTGTGCGTACCGTCCCATGTTGACGACCTCCCGCACGGTGACCGGCATCCGGGAGGCGGCCTCGCTCGATTGCTGGGAGACGTAGCCGAGCTTCGTCCCGCGGCCGAACCGCCGTGCGGGCTTGCCGAACAGCTCGACCGACCCGCTGTCCGGCGCCTCTAGCCCGAGCAGGATCTTCAGCAACGTCGTCTTGCCCGAGCCGTTCGGTCCGATCAGTCCGAAGAACTCCCCCTCGGGAACCGACAGTGAGATGTCCTGCAGAACCGGTCGCTCGTCGTAGGCAAAGGAGGCGTTTTCGGCGACGATAGCGTCCGTCATCGTGTTTTATGTGCGGTGTCTAACCTAATGTCGTTTCGGAACGGAGTTATTCGGACCGGAGCGCGGTCTCCATCGACGGGAGGTTGATTTCACGGAAGTGTTCGACGTACCCCCAGTCGGAACTCATCTCGACGCCACCGACCTCCGTCGTCCCGTCGATCTGCGTCTCGATCGGCGACAGCGGGAGGACCTCCGCGTCGGTCTCGTCGGCGAGCTGCCGTGCGAGACCGGCCGGCTCGCCGAGGTCATACAGGATATGTTGGACGTCGCGTTCCGCCATGATGTCCACGATCTCTTCGATGTCTCTTGCCGAGGCCTCACCGTCGGGCGAGATGCCGATCGGCGAGTCGATGTCGATTCCGTAGCGGTCGACCCACCATCCGAAGGAGTTGTGGGTGGCGACGATCGCCTGATCGATCGTCGCCCGGTTGACGATGTCCCGAAACTCCTCGTGGATCGCGTCTAGCTCCTCGTTGAACGTCTCGGCGTTTGTCTCGTACTCGTCGGCGTTTTCGGGGTCGAGTTCGGCGAACTATCCCGCGATGTTGTCGACACCGGTTTTGCACTCGATCGGGTCCACCCACCAGTGTTCGTCGTCGTCCTCGACGGGGCTGTCGAAGAACTCGATCCCCGCGGAGGCGTCGATGAGGTGAACGGTGTCCCCGTCTTCGTGTTGTGCGACGAAATCGTCGATCCAACCGGCGAAATCCCGCAGATAGACGAACGCGTCCGCGCTCTCGATTGCTTCGACGTCGCCGGCACTCGCCGTGTAGTCGTGGCCGTGTTCGCCGGTCGGAACCACGTCGAACACCTCCGCGTGGTCGCCGACGACCTGCCGGGTGAGATCCCACATTGCGGGCATCGCGGCGGCGACCCGAAAGCCGTCTTCACCGGCGGTCGTCTCGCCGGTCTCATCGGCTTCTCCCGTACATCCTGCGAGGGCTGTCACTGCTGCTCCACCGCCGAGGATCGTGAAATCACGCCGCGATACCACCCGCGACCCTTCGTGACTTCCGTCTGAACTCATCGATCACCACTACCCGTACCACACTTATTAATTTTGCTACTCTAAGTAGCAGTTTAGTCGCTTCTAATCTTTCGCTTCGTTCCTGATCTCGTGAGACGCGAGCGCAGTTCACCTGCGTTGTGACACGCGGTGGGGTCGGCAGGTCGTGTTGATTCGGAGTCGAATTGCCCGAACGTAGAACGCGGTTCGATCACCACATCGTCTCGGCGATCGATACCGTCAAACGCTACGGATAGGGCTTCTGAACGTCGGACCCGTGGGTGACCCCGCACGTTTAATGTGAACGATTATCAATATGGTGTCGCCATGAGCGACGCAGAACAACCAGCGGACACGGATCCGGAGTGTGATCGGGGTGTCAGGGGACCGGGCTATGCGACGCCACAGGCAGCAATCGAGGAGGCAGAGCGGGAGAAAACAGCCTACGTGATGGGGCTGTACGTCGGCACCGACGTCGACGCACCGGATTTCCTCGGCGTCGTCGACGTCGATCCAGATTCCGACACCTACGGGGAGTTGATCGACCGCGTCGAGATGCCGAATCGGGGCGACGAACTGCACCACTTCGGCTGGAACGCCTGTTCGTCGTCCTGTCACATGGACGGCCTACAGCGCCGACACCTCGTTATTCCGGGGCAGCGTTCCTCCCGAATCCACGTCGTCGACACCGAGAATCGCCGGGAGCCGGAGATAACGAAGGTGATCGAACCCGAGGAGGTGTACGAACACGACCTCTCCGCACCACACACCGTCCACTGCGTTCCCGACGGCGAGATTCTGATCTCGATGCTCGGCGACGCGGACGGCGAGTTACCGGGCGGGTTTCTGGAGTTGAACGACGACTTCGAAGTCGAGGGGCGGTGGGATCCACCCGGAGAGATCGAGATGAACTACGACTTCTGGTACCAGCCGAGACAGAACGTGATGCTGTCGACGGAGTGGGCGGCACCGAAGACCTACTACCCGGGCTTCGACATCGACGACGTCGAGGACGGCAACTACGGACAGCGACTCAACTTCTGGAACTGGGAAGACGGCGTCGTCGAACAGACGATCGACCTCGGGGAGGACGGACTCATCCCACTCGAGGCGCGGTTCCTCCACACGCCCGAAAGCACCCACGGCTACGTCGGGGCGGCGCTTTCGTCCAACATCATCCACTTCTGGGAGGAAGACGACGAGTACCACGCCGAGGTGGCGGTCGACTTCGACGACAGGGAACATTCCGACTGGGACATGCCGGTGCCGGCGCTGCCGACCGACATCCTGATCTCGATGGACGACCGGTACCTGTTCGGGTCGAACTGGCTCCACGGCGAGGTGTGGATGTACGACATCAGCGATCCGTCGAACCCACGCCGGGCAGATTCGATCTCACTCGGCGGGTACTTCGGCGACATTCAGACGGTACAGGGTCGGGAACTCGCCGCCGGGCCACAGATGCTCCAACTCTCACTCGACGGCGAACGGCTCTACTGGACGACCTCGCTTTTTTCCTCATGGGACAACCAGTTTTTCCCGGCCGAAAAGCAGAACGGCTCCGTGATGCTGAAGGCCGACGTGAACCCACGGCGAGGGACCCTGTCGCTCGACGAGGAGTTTCTCGTCGACTTCGGCGAGTTGCCCGAGGGACCGGCCCGTGCCCACGAGATCCGCTGGCCCGACGGTGACTGCACCAGCGACGTCTGGCAATAGTGTCCGAAACCCACCGCATCACGCTGCTGTTTCCGGACGACCGAAGCGAGACTCTCACCATCGGGACGGGGGAAACGATCCTCGACGCCGCCGAAGCGGCCGGGTTCGGGCTTCCGTACGGCTGTCTCACCGGCGCCTGTGGCACCTGCACGGCGGAGTGTCTCGACGGGGAGCTACGACACGAGCGTCAGCCGCGAGCGCTGAAGGAACGCCACCTCGATGCGGGGTACGCCCTGCTCTGTATCGCGACGGCGGAATCGGACTGCCGACTCCGTGTCGGTGCAGATATACAGGCGGAACTCGTCGAAGACCCCTGGAGATGAGCGAAACGGCACACGAACTGGGTGACGATCCCGAACTCGGCGCGCTCGTCGAGGAACACGGTCCGTTGACGCTCGAACCGGCAACGGATACGTTCCGGCGGTTCGTCGCGTCGGTCATCGCACAGCAGGTTTCGACTGCGGCAGCCGAATCGATCCGAAAGCGAGTGTTCGACAGCTTCGAGATCACCCCGGAAACGATTGCGGCCGCCGATCGCTCGGCGTTGCAGGCGGCCGGACTCTCGAAACAGAAGGCCGAGTACGTGACACACATCGCCGAGGCGTATCTGGAGTACGGCTACGATCGGGCGTACTTCGCCGGGATGGACGACGAGGCGGTGATCGAGGAGTTGACCGAGATCCACGGCGTGGGGACCTGGACCGCGAAGATGTTCCTCATCTTCTGTCTCGGCCGGAAGGACGTGTTCCCGGTCGAAGACCTCGGCGTCAGAAACGGAATGCAGCAGCTGTACGGCGACCTGTCACGGACGGAGATGTGTGAGGTCGCAGAACGGTGGCGGCCGCATCGGTCGTATGCGGCACTGTATCTGTGGAAGGCAGGGGATTGAGGCCGTGTTCGTTCCGAAGCCGTTAAGACGCCAACCGCGGTGATTCTAGGTAACTCGCTGGCCGAGGGCACCAGCGGGCACCCGTCGAACACGGGTCGGAATGTGACCGACGCCGGTGGGAGACCACGCGGCCGACGTTGAACCACGCAACGCCCGCAACAGACCATGGCACGAAGCTTCTACTCCCACATCCGCGAGGCGTGGGAAACACCGAAGGAAGGAAAGCTCGCAGAACTCCAGTGGCAGCGCCAACAGCAGTGGCGCGACGAGGGCGCGATCGAACGGATCGAGCGACCGACGCGACTCGACCGAGCGCGCTCACTCGGCTACAAGGCCAAACAGGGCATCGTCGTCGCCCGCGTGTCCGTCCGGAAGGGCGGAGCGCGGAAGCAGCGATTCAAGGCCGGACGCCGGTCGAAGCGACAGGGTGTCAACAAGATCACCCGGCGGTCGTCGATCCAGCGGATCGCAGAACAGCGCGCCGCCCGCAAGTTCCCGAATCTCCGCGTGTTGAACTCCTACTGGGTCGGAGAGGACGGCACGCAGAAGTGGCACGAGGTGATCCTCGTCGATCCCGAGCATCCGGCGATCGAAAACGACGACGACCTGAACTGGATCTGTGACGACAGCCACCGCGGTCGGACGTTCCGCGGAAAAACCTCCGCCGGTGCGAAGGGACGCGGTCAGCGCGGCCGCGGCAAGGGCACCGAGAAGACCCGACCGAGCATTCGATCGAACGACCGCGGCGGCAACTGACGACCCGACAATCCGGACACCGACGCGATCCGGTCGCCTTTTTGTCACGCCTCACCTCTGAGAGGTATGCGCAACTTTCACGTCGGGACGATCACCGGAATCCCGATCCGACTGAACATCACCCTCGTGGTGTTTTTGCCGGCGCTGGCGTGGTTGATCAGCCGCCCGGCACAGATCGAGGCGTACGCCGGATTCGTGGACCGGATCTCACCACACGCGGTCGAAACCGCCGTGTTGCTGGAGGGATCGACACCGACGATAATCGGTGCAGCGGCCGCAGCGGGACTGTTCGTCGGAGTCCTGCTGCACGAACTCGGCCACTCCTGGACGGCCCGACGCTACGGAATTACGATCACTTCGATCACGCTGTGGATCTTCGGCGGGATGGCACACATGCAGAACCTCCCCGAGGACTGGGACATCGAATTCTACGTGGCACTCGCCGGTCCGGCGATGAGCCTCGTCGTCGGCGTCGTCTGCTACGGTCTCCTGTGGATCGTTCCGCCGGACCCGACCCTCGTGTTCGTGATCGGCTGGCTTGCGATCATCAACGTCTCGCTCGTTGTGTTCAATCTTCTGCCGGCGTTTCCGATGGACGGCGGTCGGGTGCTTCGTGCGTTGCTCGCCCGCTCTCGGCCCTACGCCGAGGCGACACAGACGGCCGCGACCGTCGGCAAGGGGATGGCGATCCTGATGGCGCTGTTTGCGGTTCTCGCCTTCGCGCCGTTGCTCCTGTTGATCGCGATGTTCGTCTACGTCGCCGCAAACGCCGAATCGAGAACGACCGTCCTCCGCGAACTGCTTCGGGGCATGACCGCACGCGATCTCATGTCGAGTAGCAAGACGGTGACACCGGAGTCGACGGTCGAGGAACTGTTCGGCCGCATCGTCGCCGACCGCTCGACGGCGTACCCGGTTTTGGATCGCGGGACGCTGACGGGAATGGTCCGACTGAACGACATCAAAGGCGTCGCGGAGTCGGATCGGCGGTCGACGACGGTCGCAGACGTGATGGGACCGACACCGCCGACGGTTTCGCCGAGCGCCGACGCATTCGAGGTACTGCAGGCGTTGAGCGAAAGCGGCGGCGACCGGGTGCTGGTCGTCGAGGACGGACGGCTTGTCGGTGCGGTCACCACACAGGATGTCGTCGATGCCATCGAGGTGTTGCAGGGACTCGGCCCACGCCGTGACGTGCCGGTCCCGGACGGATACGCCTAAGCGGCCGTCGAACCGACCACCGACCCTTTATATACGAAAGCGCGACCAGAGACCCCGTGGGTCACAGAACGCTCGTCGCCTACGACCGCGGCGACGGTCGGGAACGGTACGATCTGCACTACGCACACTGGGGCGTCGCTCCCGGGGACGTCGGGCCGTCGACGCCGCTGGGCGGAGCGCGTGTCGACGGCTGGGCGAGACGGCGAGCCGAGGAGCTGCTCGATCCCGAGGGAGGCCGTCTGGTGGACGACGAAGACGACTCGACGGCGATCGATCCGGAGCCGATCGCCACGGGACTGTCCTTCGGGGACGTGTGTGAACGAATCGATCCACTCGAACACGAGGCGTTGCTCGTCGTCGGAGACGAGACGCGGGCGTATCTCGTCGTGGCGATCGAAAGCGGCGGATTCGATCGACCGACGGGGGCGCTGATCGGATACGACGACGAGAGCGAGGCGACGTATCTGCGGGGCTGGCTGGCCGGCGTCCGTGCGGCGACGGCCGACGACGAAAGCGACCGGCGAACGCTGATCGATGCGCTGCGGTGGCTCGACCCGAAGCGGGGGGTGGTCGTCTGGCTCGACAGGCGAGGTGGTTAAACGCGCCGGGGTGCAATCGACGGGCGTGACCCGGACGCTGTCGTCACCGACGCCGGAGGAAGCCGCCGCGTTCGTCGAACGGGCGCTCGATCGGTCGGAACTCGTGACGCTTTTCGGCCGCTGCAGCGTCGAGTACGACGGTCGCGCAGCGTCGGAACTCGCCGCAGGAAGCCGTCACCTGATGTTGAAACCCGACGGTACCGCCCTCGTCCACACCGACGAAGGCCAGAAGCCGGTCAACTGGCAGCCACCCGGATCGGAACACGACGCTCGCCTGGAGGCGAATCGGCTCGTCGTCGAGAGCCGCCGCAGTTCCCCACAGGAACGGCTGAGCGTCCGCTTCGAGACGATCCAACACGCCGCCGCATTCGGCGTCTCCGGCCCGGAGTCGACAGAGGTCGTCGGAACCGAGGCAGATCTGAAACAGCGGATACTCGAAGCGCCGGAGATCGTCGAGCCCGGATTTCGGCCGCTCGCGACCGAGCGTGAGACGCCAGCCGGTGCCGTCGACGTCTATGGCAGAGACGAGGCGGGGCGGACGGTCGTCCTCGAGTTGAAGCGACGGCGGGTCGGCCCCGACGCCGTCGGACAGCTCTCCCGGTACGTCGAGGCACTCCAGCGAGACCTCCACGCCGGAGCCTCGATCCGCGGGGTGCTCGTCGCCCCGTCGGTGACGGAGCGAGCACGAGCGCTGCTCGAGGAGAAGGATCTGGAGTTTCGGCCGCTGTCGCCACCGGAGGAGTAGCCCCTGGTCAATCGATCCGTGACTGCAGTCGGGCGAGGAGGTTCAACGCCTCGAGCGGCGTCGTCTCGGCGGGTTCGACGTCCCGGAGTTCGGTGAGCAGTTCCGCCGGCAACGCCCCGCCGTCGGCCGACGCTGTCGCGGCCGTGCCACCGGATTCGGCGTTCCCTCCGGCGGCCTCGGTTCGATCGTCGGTCGGCTGGTCTCCCTCGGTCCGCGACTCGAGGATCCCGGCGGCGCGGTCGACGACGGCCTCGGGAACCCCGGCGGTTTCGGCCACCTCGATGCCGTAGGAGGCCGTCGCCGCACCGGAGCGGATCTCGTGGTCGAACTCGACGCCGCGTTCCGTCCGCTCGGCGGCAAAATGGTAGTTCTGTGCCCGGGGTAACTCCGCGGCGACCGCTGTCAGTTCGTGGTGGTGGGTCGCAAACAGGGTGTAGGCACCGACCTCGTCGTGGAGGTACTCCGTCGCCGCCTGTGCGATCGCGTAGCCGTCCGTCGTCGAGGTGCCGCGACCGACCTCGTCGAGGACCACGAGTGCATCCTCGTCGGCGGCCTCGAGGATCGTCGCCAGTTCGGTCATCTCGACGAAGAAGGTCGATCGACCGCCGGCGATGTCGTCGCTGGCACCGACGCGGGTGAACACCCGATCGACGATCGGCAGCGACGCCTCCCGGGCCGGCACGAAGCTCCCGATCTGTGCGAGAAGCGTGATGAGCGCCACCTGACGCATGTAGGTGGATTTTCCCGACATGTTCGGCCCGGTGACGACCGCGATCGGCTGCTCACCCGAGAGGTCGGTCGGATTCGGGACGAACCCGTCTTCGGTGCGCTCGACGACCGGGTGACGACCGGCGTCGATGTCGATGCACTCCGCGTCGATCGTCGGGCGACAGTAGTCGTACTGTGCCGCGACCGTCGCAAGCGAAACGAGGGTGTCGAGTTCGGCGACGGCCTCGGCCGTCGACTGGATCGCCTCCGTCGCGTCGGCGACCGTCGAGCGGACCTCACAGAACAGTTCGTACTCCCGGTCGTCGGCGCGTCCTTCGGCCGTGAGGATCTCTTCCTCTCGCTGCTTCAGTTCCGGCGTGTAGAACCGTTCGCTGTTTTTCAGCGTCTGTCGGCGGCGGTACTCCTCGGGCACCGCATCGAGATTCGCGTTCGTCACCTCGATGTAGTAGCCGTGGACGGAGTTGTGGCCGACCTTCAGCGAGTCGATGCCGGTCCGTTCGCGCTCCTGTTTCTCCAGATCGTCGATCCACGCCTTGCCTGCCCGCTCCGTCGAACGGAACTCGTCCAGCGTCTCGTCGTATCCGTCCCGAATGACGCCGCCCTCGGTGATCTCTGCCGGCGGCGACGGATCGATCGCGCGGTCGATCAGAGCTCTGGTGTCGGGGCAGTCGTCCAGCGACGCGGCGATATTCGAGAGTCGCCCGGCCTCGGCGATCGGTTCGAGTGCGTCGGCCGCCTCGTCGACGACCGACAGCGTCGACTCCAGTGCACGAAGATCCCGGGCGTCGGCACGACCCCGGGAGACGCGGGCGATCAGCCGTTCGAGATCGTAGACGTCTTCGAGCAACTCCGACAGTCGCTCCCGAACCGTGACCCGACCGAGAAGCGCCTCGACCGCCTCCAGACGGGCCTCGATGGCCGGCGCATCGACGAGCGGCCGGCGGAGCCACGCCCGAAGCGTCCGGCTTCCGAGCGCCGAGGCGGTCTCGTCGATTGTCTCGACGAGTGCGGCACCGTCCAGACCGTGGACGTGTCTCGGTTCGAACACCTCGAGTGAGCGGACGGCGACCGAATCCAGCAGCATGTACTCCCGTGGATCGTACCGCGTGAGGTTCGTGATGTAGTCGAGACGCTCCGTCTCGCCGTCTGCGGCGGTGCCGCGGGCGTACTCGGCGTAAGCGAGCAACGCGCCACAGGCACGGACCTCGGCTTCGTCTGCGAGCGGAACCGAGCCGAAGTACGCGTCCATCGACTCGCGGGCGGCATCGAGGTCGAACGCCGAGCGATCGTATGGGGTGACCATACACGACGCCGAGAACACGTCCCGCGGTGCGTCGGGGCCGACGATCGCCTCGGACGGACCGAACCGCTGTAGTTCGTCCTCGACGGTCGAGCGGTGCTGCAGCGTCGTTGCGTAGAAATCACCGGTCGAGACGTCCAGAAGCGCGAGGCCGTAGCCGTCCGTGAGACAGGCGACGAAGTTGTTGTCCTCGGCGGAAAGCAACTCCGATTCGGTGAGTGTTCCGGGGGTGACGACGCGAGTGACGGCCCGGTCGACGAGGCCGGTCGTCTCCTCTGCGTCCTCCACCTGATCGGCGACGGCGACCCGGACGCCGGCCTCCAGAAGCGTCTCGATGTACGATTCCGCGGAGTCGATCGGGATGCCGGCCATCGGGTACGTTCCCGTCGAATCCTCCCGCTGTGTGAGCGTGATTTCGAGTCTGCGGGCGGTCGCCTCGGCGGCCTCACAGAACGTCTCGTAGAAATCCCCGACCTGAAACAACACGAGTGCGTCGTCGTATCGTTCACACAACTCGAGGTACTGCGACAGCATCGGGGTTAGCTCCTCCCGCTTTCGTTGCATTGCCGCGGGCGGCCCCAGCGCCTCTTCCATGCCCGAGCGGTGGTATTCGGCGGTGAAATAGCCACCGGAGCGTCCCGGACAATCGGTGGCGGAACGGGACAGAAGCGTTCCGTTCGGCAGGTTTTTTTATCAGCATACGGACGATATTCCGTATGGATCCACTCGAGGGCAACCCATCGCCGACGTCGATCAAGTACGAGCCGGTGAGTGTCAAGGATGTCCTGGTGGAGATGAAGGACACGGCGGAGTTGCTCATCGATCTCTCGTATTCTGCTGTCCTGCACAACAACGAAGACCTGGCGGCCGAGGTGCTTCGGCTCGAAGGCCGGATGGACGTCCTCGAGATGCGGGCGCGGATGAGTCTGCTCATGGCCGCCCGAAATCCCAACGATGCCGAGGGGCTCGCACCGGTACTCGGAATCGTCGCCGCGACCGATCTGATAAGCGACGCCGCCGGCGACATCGCAAAGATCGTTCTCGACGACATCCGGCTCCCGGAGGCGATGCGAACGGCGCTGCCCGAAGCCGTCGAGACGCTCGTTCGAGCCGTCGTCGTCGACGACTCGGAGTTCACCGGTCGTCGACTGGCGGACATCGATCTGGAGTCACAGACTGGAATCCGGGTTATCGCCCTCCGACGCGGTGAGGAGTGGCTGTTGAATCCCGGACCGAAGACTCGAATCGAAGCCGACGACGTCGCCCTCCTCCGTGGCCCCGAACCGGAGATGGGATCGGTCTACGAGACACTGACCGGTGAGACGTACGAACCGCCGAGCGCCGAGAATATTGCAATCGACGACCTCGAGCGAGCCGTCGACACGATCGTCCACATGAAGAATCTCTCGGAACTCGCCGTCGATCTCGCCTACAGCGCCGTCCTCTTCGATAGCGAGGAACTCGCAGAAGAGGTGAGCAACCTCGAGGTGGAGGTCGACGCCCTGCAGTCCCGCTTCGAGGCGTGGGTACTCGGCGCAGCGGCGGACGCCGAAGATCCCGTGTCCCTCCGTGGCTTGATCCACCTCGGGACGAGTACCGAGGTGATAAGCGACGCCGCAGTCGACATCAGCGAAGGCGTACTCCGGGACATCGACGCACATCCGGTCGTCCGAATGGCCGTCGAGGAGTCCGACGAACTGCTGCTTCGCGTCGAGGTCGAAGCCGACAGCGAACTCGACGGAACGACGGTGACGTCGGGTGTTCCAGACGCCGACGTCTCGATGTCGGTGATTGCGATCCGTCGCCCGGGAGAAGGGTGGTTGCTCGTCGCCGATGCAGACGCCGAACTCACCAGCGGAGACATCCTCATCGCCAAGGGAACGCGAGGAGCCGCAGAGGGATTCGAACGACTCGCCGAGGCGCAGTGAGCGGCTCAAAAGCCGAGAACGAGCCCGGAGACGCCGATGAAGATGACCATTCCGAACACGTCGACGACGTTCGTGACGATGGGAATCGTGGTGTCGTCGGGATCGATCCCGAGTCGGTAGGAGCCGTACGTCGCCGCGAAGCTGAAAACGACGGCGACGACGGCGACGGACATCCCGCTCGTCAGAGAGATAACGAGGAGATCCGGGAGCGTCAACGCCGCATCGATCACCTGTCCGATGAGCCAGGCACCGACGGCGAGGGCGGTGAAAATCGTCGCTGCGAGGGCCAAAACCGCGGCGACGTTCGCCCACAGTACGCGGTCTCTGGGGTCGAACTCCGTCGTTCCGAGGTGGAGCCGCGTCGTCAGCCGCGAGGACAGGATCGCACCGAGATTCCCTCCCATATCGACCATCGTCGGCACCATCACCGCAAGCAGGGCGAACTCCTCTAGGTTCTCCTCTGCGCTTTCGAGTGTGATCCCGGCAAACAGGACGATGACGGAGAGGACCACGAGCAGCGGAAACATATTCGAGACGATCTGCTTTACGTCCCAGGAGCCGAGAGAGCCGGAGGGGACGACCATCAGGCGATCACCTCGACGACGCCGACGGCGAGGAGCAGGAACACCATTCCGAAGATGTCACCCAGCGTGGTGACGATCGGACCGACGAGATTGTCCGGATCGTAGCCGAGTTTGTAGCCGGCGAAGATCAGCGCCAGGAGCCCGACGATCAAAACGACGGAGGTCAACACGCCGGCGATGAACATGATACCGACCAGTTCGATCAACGGTGCAGCCTCCCAGCCGGGAAGGAGTGTCAGGGCACCCCACGTGATCACGCCGATGACGACCGAAATTCCGATACCGTTGATAAACGACGCGAGAACCGCGTTCAGGAGCCGTTCGTCGTACTCGAAACGCGGCCGAATGAGACCCTGATGGAGTCCACTGGCGATCCGACCGCCGAGTGCGCCGTAGACGTTACCGCGGGTCGCAAGGAAGACAGGAACCATCACGAGCAAGCCTGGGAACCGCTGGACGCTCTCGATGATCTCCTCGAGGACCAATCCAGCAAAGAGTCCGCCACCGAGGGCGACGAAGAGGATGGTGATCGCCTCCCGGTAGATCGACCAGAACTCCTCGCGGAATGTCATACTGATTCGTGTTCCATTTTCTTCATAAACCCACCGGAAAAATCCGCCGGATGCAAAGGGAATTACAGATGGAAGACAGTCTCGCGTCGACCGCCGCGTCTTTCGAACGAATCGATACGCCGCCCGATTGCGACGAGGTCGACGCAGGGACCGAGGGGTCAGCCAGCGAGGGTGCGAAGCCGCGAGACGCTGCGGCGTGGGCCTTTGACGATCAGGACGTCGTCGGCCCGGAGGACGGTCGCATCGTCGGGGTCGTACTGCCACTCGCCGTCGCGGTCGAGGGCGATCACCGCGATTGCCGTTTCGATCTCTCCCTCGATTCGGTCGATGGTCGTCTCCTCCAGTTCGTCGCCCGCGTCGACGGCGATACTTGCGATCACCTCCTTGCTCTCCAGAATTGCCTGCCCGAAGACGGGGTGGAGTTCGACCTCCCGGAAGACCACCTCCGCGATGTCGAGGGTGGCATCACAGATCACCTCCGCAGCGGCCGCAAGCCGGAACAGTCCCCGGAGGTTGTCGGCTCCACCAGCGCCAGCAGCGTCGATGACCCACCCCTCCAGTTCCTCCCGCAGTTCGTCCGACCGCCGCTCTAAGGTCTGGACCTCGCCGGCGATTGCGTCGCTGTCGTAGAGCGCAGCGCTGTAGGCGAGTCCGATTGCGAGTTCGGAGACGTTTTTGAGTTCGACGACCGTCTCGATTGCGCGTTCGACGTCCTCGTCGACTGATTCGCCGGTCGGTGGATCGTATGGATCGCCGGTCGCCTGCTCGTAGATGTCGGCGATACCCTCCGCAGGCCCGCGGCCGTAGATCACGTCCCCCGAGAGGAGTTGATCGTCGCCGTCGGGGTCGACGACCCACTCCGTGTCCCGGCGGATTGCGATGACCGAGACGCCTTCCTCTACGTCTAAATCGAGTTCGCGGAGCGTCCGCCCGGAGAGCCGAGAGGAGTCGGCGATTTCGGCACGAACGAACTGTTCGTGGGCCGCCGGCAAGGCACGGAAGGCGGCCGGTGTGGTGAGATCTCGCAGCTGGATTCGGGCGATGTCGGCGGCGGCTTCGGTGATGTCGACTGCGCCGTCGACGACCTGAAAGATACCGACGAGCGCCTCGGCGTCGTTTGTGTTTTTCGCCGCGAGCATCAGCGCAATCCGGGCGTGGTACTGGAGGTAGTTCGCCCGCGATTCGAGTTCGATCACCTCGCGAGCGAGATCGCGGTTGCCGAACAGGATGGCGGAGTACGCCAGATCGACGGCGAGTTCCGAGGAGTCTTTCAACTCGACCAGCGTCTCACGGATGTTCTGTGGCCGGTAGCTGATCTTCTTCATGCACAGACGAGAGCCGATGTCGTCATAAGCCTTCGCCGACGGTGTCGGGAACCGTCGTATCGCGTGCTGTCCGGACCCCGGTCGGTGCGGCGTTGCTGTCGGCGGGGGCCGGGTTTATATTGCTCGTGGCTGTGGAACGGGTATGCTCGGACAGGATTCGGCCGTGGACGTTTATAAAGGAGCGCTGCCGGTGATTCTCGTCAGCCTCGTTGCGGGGCTGTTCGCCGGGACGATACTCGGCAGCGAGACGATGCGCGATGGGATCGAAAGCGTCCCCGGCATCCTCGTGTTGCTGCCGGCGTTTCTGGCCACTCGCGGCGGCGTCTATGGGTCCTTGGGGGCGCGACTCTCCTCGGGGCTGCATCAGGGGACGATCGAGCCGTACTTCGATCTGGGTGATCGACGGCTGTACAATGCGATCGTCGCGTCGTTTCTGAACGGCATGATCGTCTCGGTGTTCATCGCCGTCGTCGCCTTCGGCGTCCTCGTCGTCATTGGCCGGACCGGGAGCCTACTCGAACTCGTCGGCATCATGCTCGTCGCCGGATTTCTGTCGGCGATACTGATGCTGTCGGTGCTGGTTTCGGTGCTTTTCGTCGGCTACCGCAGAGGGCTGGATCCGGACAACCTGATCGGGCCGGTCGTGACGACACTCGGCGACGTCTTCGGCGTCGTTTTTCTGCTCGTCGGAATCTACCTCATGGGGCTGGTACTGTGAGCGTCGACAGCGGCAGCGGAGAGGATCTCACCGGCATCGCCGGCGACATCGCAGACGCCTACGAGGAACTGGCCGGTGGCGTACTCGACGACTGGTCGATCCGGACGATCGTCGGGACGATGGTCCCGCTTCTGGCCGCCTTGTCGGTGCTGCAGATGGTGTCGGGGGCCGTTCTCGAAACGTTCGAGGACCTGCTTCTGGAGAATCCCTCGCTTCTGATTCTCGTTCCAGTGCAGATCGGCACCGCCGGGAATCTCGGGTCGATTATGTGTTCGCGGCTCTCGACGCAACTGCATCTGGGCACCTTCGAGTTACACCCGAACAATCCCGAGGTGCGGGCGAACTCGGGGGCGGTCCTCGGACTCGGCGTGACCGTCTTCGTCCTCGTAGGATTCGCCGCGTGGGGGATCGGACGGGCCCTCGGCGGGACGCTGTCGCTGGTCGAGGTGATGACGATTTCGCTCGTCAGCGGGATGGCCCTCGCCGTGTTCGTCGTCGTCGTCTCACTCGGCGCGGTGTACACCTCCTACCGCCTCGGCTACAACCCCGACGACACCACGATCCCCATCGTCACGAACGTCTGTGACATCACCGGCGTGTTGATCCTCTTTGCGGTGGTCGCGGTCGTTCTGTGAGAGGACCACCGCGGTTGCTGGTTCGTTCCGCCCGTGCCACAGACGCCACGATCCAGTTACCTTTTGAGACCCGATCACCTACGGAAGGTATGAGTCAGAATCAACAGCCAGCCGGTTCCGTACTGGTGTACGCCGACTACGTCTGTCCGTTCTGCTATCTCGGATACGCCTCCTTCGATCGGTATCTGGAGGAACGGGGGGAACCGATCGCCGCAGACTGGCACCCCTTCGATCTCCGCGCACAGAAGCGCCGTCCGGACGGCACGATCGACCACGACGTCGACGACGGCAAGGACGACGAGTATTTCGAGCAGGCACGAGGGAACGTCCGGCGACTCGCCGAGCGCTACGACGTCGAGATGGCCCAGGAACTCGCCCGGGAGGTCGACTCACTGGACGCCCAGCGCGTCGCCTACCGGGCGAAGGAGACCCATCCCGAGTCCTTCGAGGCATTCCACCGCGGCGTCTTCGATGCGCTCTGGGAGGAGGGCGAGGACATCGAGGATCCGGAGGTGCTGGAATCGATCGCCGAGGCGGCCGGCCTGCCGTCGGGGTTCGTCGCCGAGACGCTCGAAGACGAGTCGACGGCCGAGGCGGTCGAGGCAGCCTTCGAGACCGCACAGAAACGCGGGGTCTCGGGCGTCCCCACCTTCGTCTACGGGGAACACGCCGCACGAGGGGCCGTTCCGCCAGCACAGCTCCGGCGGCTGATCGACGGCGAGTGACCCAAACCCCGGCTGTCACACCGCCGGCCGATCACTCGCCGTCGTAGCTCACGCCGGTCAACTCGATGGATCGCTCCCACAGCCGTCCGGCGAGGTCGGCGTCGTAGGTCTGTTCGGCAGAGCGCTGTTTTTCCGGCGGGCCGCGGGCGTTCAACAGGCCCGATGGACCGACGTAGTCGCCGCCACCGACCTCGGGGCTGGTCGCGGCGTACAGCATCGGCAGGGCACCGTCTTCCGGCGGCTGTCCGAACAGCGTGTTGGCGACCTTCATCCCGAGGAGTCGGAGCCGCGAACCCGCCATTTCGGGGCCGCGAAACTGCAGGTTCGTGTCCGCGTATCCGGGGTGGCAGGCGATGCCATCGACGTCGGTACGGCGGTCGAGTTCGTAGGCAAACAGGACGTTTGCGAGTTTGCTCTGTGCGTAGGCCTGCCACTTGTCGTAGGAGTCCTCGCCGTGGAGGTCCTCGAAGTCGATCGTCCCGCGCTCGTGGATCGCACTGGACTGCGTGACAACCCGTGGGCTGGGGGCGGCCTGCAGGTTCTCGAGCAGCAATCCGGTCAGCGCGAAGTGTCCGAGGTGGTTGACGCCGAACTGCAACTCGAAGCCGTCGGCCGTCTCCCGGCGTGGGGTCGCCATCACGCCAGCGTTGTTGCAAAGGACATCGATTGGGTCGTCGATCGGCTCGGTGAACGCCCGAACGGAATCGAGATCGGCGAGATCGAGTTCGGAGACCGCGATCGACGCCGCCGGGAGTTCTTCTCGGATCTCTGCTGCAGCCGACTCCCCGCGATCGAGGCTGCGGCAGGCGGCGATCACGCGGGCACCACGGCGAGTGAACTCTCGTGTGACTTCCTTCCCGATTCCACTGTTTGCACCGGTGACGACGACCGTCGAGCCGGTGCAGTCACCCATCTCCGCTGCGGTCCAGTTCACACGACGGGTACGTGGAGGAGACCCAAACCTCCGCCGGTCGATCCCGGCGAATCGTCGCGTGAGTCGGCCCCAAACTACACCGCATGGGAGACCAACGGCGAGACGATGGCCGCGATCCAGACCCGGAATCTCTCGAAGCGCTACGGTGACGTCGTCGCAGTCGATTCACTCTCCCTTTCGATCGATACAGGGGAATGCTACGGGTTCCTCGGACCGAACGGGGCCGGAAAGTCGACGACGATCAACGTCTTGACCGGCCAGCAGTCGCCCGATTCGGGGACGGCACGGGTCGCCGGTATCGACCCGGTCGAAACGCCGATCGAGGCGCGGAAACACGTCGGAATCCTGCCCGAAGGCGGCCGCCCACCGTCGTTTCTGACCGTTCGGGAATATTTCGAGTTTGCCGCTGCGACTCGGGGAATGGAATCGATCGAAGAGTCCGTCGATCGGTGGGCGGAGCGACTCGCGTTCTCCGAGAAGCTCGATACGCTGTGTACGGATCTCTCACAGGGTGAAAAACAGAAGGTGCTCATCACACAGGCGTTTTTCCACGAACCGGCGGTCGTCTTCATCGACGAACCGCTGACGAACCTCGATCCGATCATTCAACGGCGGGTGAAGGAGTTCTTCGAAACGTACCGAGAGGCCGGAAACACGCTGTTCCTGTCGACACACTTCGTGAACACGGCCGCCGAGGTCTGCACGCAGGTCGGGGTGATCAACCGCGGCCGACTGCTGGAAGAGCTTCGACCGCGCGGGATGGACGGCGACCGGTTGCTCGATCGGTTCTTCGAAATCGTCGACACCGAGGAAGCGGCCCGAGCGGCCTCCGAAAGCACGGTCGAAACGGCCACGGACCGATGACGCTCCGTTTCCGAACGCTGCTTTGGGTTCTCACAGTCGAGGAGTGGCGACTCCACAGCCACCTCTTCGGCGGGCGCCGATTCGCCGCGTTTCCGGCCGTCGTCGCCGCCGTCTCCGTGGGTACGTCGGTGTTCTTCGTCGCCGTCGGCGTCGATCCATCGTCGGTCGTCGCCGGACTGCACCTCGTCGTCGGCCTCCTCGGCCTGCAGGTCGGAACCGTCGGTCTCCTCGGTCGGGACGCACTCGAGGATCTGCTCGGCGAGACGACGCTTCTCGTCTTTTCGGCACGAACGCTTCCGGTCGAGCCGAAGCGGCTGCTCGTTGCCTTCCTGCTGAAGGACGTTGGTTACTACACGGGACTGTTCGTCCTTCCGCTTCTCGCCGGCCTCGTTCCGTTCGTCGCCGATGGGGCGTTCTCGGTGTCGTGGCTGCTTGCGGCAGTAGCGACGGCGACGGCGACGTTCGTCGGCGGCGTGGCGGCGAGTTTCGCACTCGTCGGAACGTACACCCGATCGAAGTCGGCCGCCGTGGCGCTTGCCGTCGGCGGGGCCGGGGTGATCGCCGTCGGACGCGAGACGGTCGTATCGCTGTCGCCGTACGGGCTGCTGTCGGGGGGGTCGGTCGCCGGTGTTCTGTCGAGCGTTCTGTTACCGGTCGGACTGATGGTCGTCGGAATCACCCTGTTTCGGTTCGAGCGGCACGACACGGTGCGGAACACCACGAACCGCTTCGGGCCGATCCGTCGGCTGCTGGGCGACGACGACGGCGTCGTGACGAAATCGGTACTCGAGATACACCGCTCCTCCGGCGGCGTCCTGAAGATCCTCTTTTCACAGGGGATCGTCCTCGGCCTCGCGGTCGCGCTTTTGATCGGGGTTCCACGGCTCGTTCCGGTGGAATTCGACCCAGGACTCACCGCAGGGGCGGTGCTCGGAGCCGGAACCTTCACCACGTACAACTGGCTCTGTCGCTTCGATAGCGCCGAGTTCTACGGTCGGTATCCGGTCTCGATGCCGTCGGTGTTTCGGGCGAAGTTACTCGCCTTCTGTCTGCTCGCACTACCGACGGGTCTCGCCTTCGTCGGATTCGTCGGGATCGTCTTCGGGACAGGCGTGATCGTCGGCGGGATCGTCTTCCTCACGCTGAGTCTCTACGTTTTCGGCCTCACCGCGTTTCTGGCCGGCCTCGAACCGACGGAGTTGCTGTTCGATACGCCGGTCTTCGTCGGCTTCAGTGCCGCCGTGATGGTCGTCGTCGTGCCGCTCGTCGTCGCGGCGATCGCGCGTCCGCTCGCACCGACCGGGACTGCCGTCGGTGCGATCTGTCTGTCGACTGCCGCCGGAGTCGCCGGACTCTGGCTGACCCGTCGAGCCGGCGGTCGGTGGCAGGATCGGGCGTTGAATCGGTGATCACGCGCCGTCGAGTTCGTCGTCACTGCGCTCGACCCCGGCGGAGTCGAATCCGAACGCAGTTGCCGCCGAGGTCGCTCTGCTCGAAGAACAGTTCACCGCCGCAGGCGTCGATAACCCACTTGAGGAGCCACAGCCCGAGGCCGCTGCCGTGTCGCTTCGGGGTGATCTCTGCGTCGCCGGTCACGACCCGTCGTTCCATCGGCGGAATCTGTGGTGCGTCGTCCTCGACGAGGAGATCGATCCACTCGTCGTCGGTGTCGACGACCGAAATTCGGACGCGTGGACGGTCCGCCGGGTTGTGTTCGGCCGCATTCTCGACGACGTTCTCGATGGCGATGCGGAGACGGGAGGTTGCGACGACCGACAGCGAGTCGGGAAGCGTCACCTCGAAGCGCGCTGTCGGAAAACGGTCCCTCGTGCGGTCGACGACCGTCTCGACGATCGGAATCAGATCCACGGCGATCGGCTCCTCGTCGGCGGCGGAGATGATGTCGTTCAGTTGTGCCGCCTCCTCCGTCAGCGACAGCAGCTTCTGTGCCCGGTCTTCGATGGTCGCGGAGGCGCCCTCGAGTTCCGCGTCCTCGGGCGTGGTCTGTTCTCGAATCTGCGCTGCGTTGCCGGCGATGATCGTCGCCTCCGTCCGAAGGTTGTGACGCAACACGCGCGTCAGAACCTGCATCTGACGTTCCGTACGGTTCATCTCGGTCAGATCGGTGTACATCGCAAAGCCATCGATCGAGGCCGTCTCGTCGTCGAATGGAATCCCCCGATACAGGAACGTTCTGAGACCGTCGCCGGTCGTCCGCTGTACCTGCCTGTAGTTGACTTCGCCGGCCTCGGTTCTGGCGTCGAGTTCCGCCGCCTCGGACCGAAGCCACTCCGGAACGATACAGTCGTTGAGCGGCGTCCCGACGACGGTCGAACGATCGTACCCGAAGGATTCGACGAACGCACGGTTGACGTCGCGGACGATCGGTTCGCTGTCGACGAGTTCGAAGGCCACGACGGCGTCCTGAATGTGTTCCAGAAGGTGCTGCAGTCCGGTCGCCCCGATTTCGAACGACTGTCCTCCGGCCTCGTCGTCGGCGCCGACGTCTGTGTCTGTCACGATCGCATCTGTCTGTACTATCCACAGATGAACATATATTCGTTATCCTGAGATCAAATTTGGGCTACGAGCGTGGAGTTGTGTCGCCGAAAACGTCCGTTCAGGAAAGGTCGTACAGCTCCGAGAACTTCTCGTCGGCGTATTCGAGGAACGGCTCCGCCGAGAGCGGTTCACCCGTCGCCCGTTCGATCAACTCCCCGGTCCGATACCGACAGCCGTGTCGGTGGATCGACTCGCCGAGCCACTCACGGAGCGGATCGAACTCGCCGGCACGGATCGAGGCGTCGAGATCGGGCACGTCGGATCGAGCCGCCGCAAACAGCTGTGCGGCGAGGAGGCTACCCAGCGAGTACGTCGGGAAGTAGCCGAATCCGCCGTGGCTCCAGTGGATATCCTGCAGACAGCCTTCTCCGACGCCGTCGGGACGGACGCCGAGATACTCCTCGTAGCGGTCGTTCCAGACAGCGGGCACCTCTTCGACGTCCAGATCACCCGAGACGAGTTCGCGTTCGATCTCGAAGCGGACGACGATGTGGAGATGGTAGCTCAACTCGTCGGCTTCGACGCGGATCAGGTTGTCCGGGCGAACCCGATTCGCCGCCTCGTAGGCCGCCCGCGGCGAGAGGTCGGTCCCGTGGTGGTCGTTGAACGTCGGGACGAAGCGCTCCCAGAACGGCTTCGATCGGCCGACGTGGTTCTCCCAGAGCCGGGAGTTGGACTCGTGGACGACCATTCCCCGGTGCTGGCCGAGGGGCGTGCCATAGGCCTCCCGAGAGAGCCCCTGTGTGTACGTTGCGTGACCGAACTCGTGGATCGTCGATCCGAGGGAGTCGAGGGGATCGGACTCGTCGAACCGCGTCGTCACCCGCGCGTCGAACTGTGTTCCGGTCGAAAAGGGGTGTGGAGCCGTGTCGAGTCGACCGCGCTCGAAGTCGTATCCGAGCGTCGACAGCGCGTCTTCCGTGACCGCCCGCTGTGTCTCCGTCGGAAACGTACCGTCGACGTCGGCGAGGTCGGCGTCGCTGTCACGGATTCGATCCAGAAGGTCGACGACGCCCTCTCGGAGTTCCGCCAGCACCGACTCGGCCGTTTCGAGGTCGAGATACGGCTCGTAGTCGGCGAACAACACCGCGTAGGGGCCGGCCTCGGGGTCGATGTGAGCGGCATACTCCCGCTTCAACTCGAGGAGTTCCCGCAGCGTCGGAGCGAACACCTCGAAGTCGTCTTCGGCCTTCGCCTCCTGCCAGACCGGGTGTGCGTTGCCGGTCGTCTCGGAGATCCGTTCGACGAGATCCGTCGGGACCCGCGCTGCACGCCGGTGTTCGCGTCGAATCTCGCGGACGACGGCAGCCCGCTCCGGGGAGAGATCGGCCTCCGAGAGATCGTCGAGCAGGTCGGCGAGTTCGTCGTCGACGAGCAGGTCGTGTCGGACCGCCGAAACGGCCGATCGCTGCTTCGATCGGGCCGGCGTTCCACCTTCCGGCATCATCACCTCCTGATCCCAACGGAGAACGCCGTTTGCGTCCCCGAGATACGAGATTCGTCTGTAGCGATCCAGCAGTTCGTCGTACGCCGGCGGAGCCGTCTCCGAGTCCGTGCCCGCGTCCTGATCGGTCGCCATACGAGAACCGACGGGCCACGGGCGTATGAACGACGCGCTCGTTTTCGATCTACTATCCTCGGCTCACTCTCCTCTCCTCACTCGGCGGCCGCCCTGTTCGCGGTTTTTTCTCACCGCTCGCTATTCGGCGGCCGCTGACGCGGCCGCCCTACTCACGGCTCATTCCACCTCACCGCTCGCTATTCGGCGGCCGCTGACGCGGCCGCCCTTGCCTCCTCGATCGTCTTTCCATCCCGCAGCAGCGCCTCGACGAAGAACTCTCCGGCCTTGAACGACGAGCGAACCATCGGCCCGGAGGCACAGTACAGGAATCCGAACTCCGCTTCGGCGACCTCCTTCCAGGTGTCGAACTTCGCCGGGTGGACGTACTCGGTGACCTCCAGATGCGACCGAGAGGGCTGGAGATACTGCCCGAAGGTGACGATGTCGACTCCCCGCTGTCGGAGATCCGAGAGGGTCTGATACACCTCGTGGTCGTACTCACCGACGCCGAGCATCAGACTCGTTTTCGTGTAGGTGTCGCAGTCGGCGGCGTGTTCCAGCACGGACAGGGACTGTTCGTACCCCGCCCGTCGGTCACGGACCGGCCACTGCAGTCGGTCGACCGTCTCGACGTTGTGGGCGAAGACGTCGGGTCCCGCATCCAAGACCAGATCGACGAGGTCGGTCTCGCCCTGAAAGTCCGGGACGAGCGCTTCGACGAGAATAGAGGGGTCTCGATCCTTGATCGCCCGGATGGTTTCGGCGAAGTGTTCGGCACCCTGATCCGGCAGATCGTCGCGGTCGACGCTCGTCAACACGACGTAATCGAGGCCGATCTCGGCGACGGCGTCGGCGACGTCCGTCGGCTCCTCGGGGTCCGGCGGCTCCATTCCGCCTGTTTCGACGTCACAGAAGTTACAGCCACGGGAACAGCGATCTCCCAGTAGCATGAACGTCGCCGTTCCGGGACCGTTGCGGCCGGACCAACAGTCTCCGAGGTTCGGGCAGTTGGCCTCCTCACAGACCGTGTTGAGGCCTCGATCGCGAAGAGACTCCTTGATTTCGGTGAACCGCGTTCCGCTCGGGGGACGGGATTTGAGCCACTCCGGCTTCCGCCGTCGGCTACTCATACCTGCAGTTGGACGCGGGCGGTCAAAAACGTACGGCCGGTCGACTCGGATTACGGGGTGGATCCGATAGGTGGTGTCGAGGCGGACCGACCGGAGATCCGAGTCGACCGGAAGGGGTGGCCTTTTGCCGACAGAACTCACCACTTCGTGTGTGGCTGCTCCCGCAAGCGTCGCCGAGGCCGTCCCCAAGGAATTCGCCGACGTGTTCCCCTTCGAGTCGTTCAACCGCATGCAGCGCGAGGCACTCCCGGCGATCCTCGGCTCCGACGGCAACGTCGTCGTCAGCGCGCCGACGGCGAGTGGCAAGACGGCCCTCGCCGAGGTGGCGATCTGCCGGACGCTGCAGGCCGGAGGGACGGCGCTGTTTCTCGCGCCGCTGCGGGCACTGACGAACGAAAAAGAAGAGGAGTGGGACCGCTTCGAGAAGTTGGGCTACTCCGTGTACGTCGTCACCGGTGAGCGCGATCTGGACCCACGGCAGGCGGAGCGGGCCGACATCCTCGTGATGACCCCTGAAAAGGCCGACTCGGCGACGCGAAAACACGACTCGCCGCGATACTCCTTCATCACCGACATCGACTGCTGTGTCATCGACGAGGTACACCTGCTCGATTCCGACCGCCGAGGGGCGGTTCTCGAGGTGACCGTCTCGCGGCTCCGTCGGCTGTGTGCCCCCCGAATCGTCGCGTTGTCGGCGACGATGCAGAACGTCGAGGACGTCGCGGAGTGGCTCGATGCACCGCCGGAGTGTACGCTCGAATTCGGCGACGAGTATCGACCGATCCCGCTGTACGCCGGCGTCGAGACGTACACACACGGCGACAACGCCTTCGCCGACAAGTACCGTCGGCTGTATCGGGCCCTCGACCTCGCGGAGGATCACGTCGACGACGGCGGTCAGGCGCTCGTCTTCGTCTCCTCCCGTAGCGACACCGTACAGGCGGCAAAGAAGACCCGAGACGTGCTCACAGAGCGGGACGTCGACATCGGAGCACGCGGCGATTACGACTTCCACACCGAGACGGAGCAGTTGGAAAACGACACGCTCCGGCAGTCGGTGATCGACGGCGTCGGGTTCCACCACGCCGGTCTCTCGAAGGGCGACAAGGATCTCGTCGAGGAGTGGTTCAAAACGGGTGCGATCACGTTTCTGTTCTCGACGTCGACGCTCGCCTGGGGGGTCAATCTCCCGGCGCGGTGTGTCGTCATCCGTGACACGAAGCTCCACGATCCACTCGAAGGCGAGGTCGATATGAGCCCACTCGACGTCCTCCAGATGCTCGGGCGGGCGGGGCGTCCCGGATACGACGACGCCGGCTACGCCTACGTGGTCTGTGACAGCTCCGACGTCGAGCGGTATCGGCAGTTGCTCGAATCCGGCAAGCCGATCGAGTCCAGACTCGCTTCGCCGGCCGGCGGAACGGCGGACGAACTCGCGGCACACCTCAACGCCGAGATTGCCCTCGGTACCATCGATGGAATCGACGGAGCGATCGAGTGGCTCGAAGGAACCTTCTACTACGTCCGTGCACAGAAGAGCGATCGATACGACACCGGCGGGATCCGAACCCGCCTCGAAGCGACACTGACGGAACTCATCGAGGCAGGCTTCGTCGAACGGGACGGCGAGGTGCTACAACCGACGACCCTCGGCCGACTCGCCTCACAGTTTTACCTGCGACTCGACACCGCCGAGGCCTTCGCCGCAGTCTGTGAGGGTCTCGACGAGGCGACTGCGCTTCGGACGATCGCAAGCGCCGACGAGTTCGACAGCGTTGCAGCGCGGCGCGACGAACGAGAAACCGTCTCGGCGGTACTCGACGGGGCAGCGGACGACCTCGACGCCGGGAATCGGAAGGTGCTCGCCATCCTCCGGGCGTCGATGGACGGGAACGTTCCGGCGGAACTGCGGAGTGACGCGTGGATCATCAAGCAGAACGCGCTGCGGCTGCTCGGGGCACTGCGTGCGTTCTGTGAACGACTCGGGACGCCGGCGGATGCGAATCTCGTCGCCCGGCTGGAGACGCGGATCGAAAACGGCGTTTCGGCCGACGCGGTCGGACTCACGGCGATCGACGGCATCGGATCGAGACGCGCCGGACGGCTCACACGCAGGGGGTTCACGGAGCCGGAGGAAATCGTCGACGCGGGGGCGGAGGCGCTGATCGACGCCGGTCTCGGAGCCGGTGTCGCAGAACGGGTCGTCGAGGCAGCACGCGAGTTGCCGTCGGTCGAAATCGACTTTACGGAGATTCCGGATCGGATCGAAGCCGGCGAAAACGCCGTCGGATCGGTGACCGTCCGCAACGAGGGCGGCGGCGCCCCTGCAGGCGTCCGGGTGACGGTCAACGGCGTCGAAATGAGCACGAAAACGACGTATCTCGGCGAGTTGACGCTCCCGATCGGCGTCTTCGGCGCACCCGATGCGGAGGAGATGGTGTATGAGGTGACCGTCGCCTTCTCGGATCTACCCCTGTCGCCGATCTCGAAGTCGATCGCCGTCAAGGTGACCTGATCGGCTTCAGGCGTCGGGAATCCCCAGGATTGCGGTGGTCCCACTTTCGTCTGATTCGAGGTAGAACTCGCCGCCACAGACGTCCATCACCCAGCGGACGAACCACAGCCCGAGTCCCTGACTGTGGTCCAGTTGGTCGATCGTTGCCTCGCGGTTGAGCACCGAAAGCTCGGCGTCGTCGATCCCGGGACCGTCGTCGACCACCTCCAGACGGACGCCACCGGAGGTCGTCGTCGCGGTGATCTCGACGGTCGACGCGTCGCCAGCGTGGACGATCGCGTTTTCGACGAGTTCGGCGATCGCCAGCCGAATCTGCGTCCCACCCGTGACCCGGACCCCGGACGGAACGTCGACGGTGATCGTCGCCTCCGGGTGGTCGCTTCGAAACGCCACGGCGACCGTCTCGACGACGTCCGCGAGATCGACCGCGGACTCTGTGTCTACGCGTCCCTCGACGATTCCTTCGATCCGATCGAGATTCGTCTCCATTCCAGAAAGGGTGTCGACGACGGCTCTGACGTCCGCGAGGGCCTCGTCACGAGCCTCGTCGGACGCTGCTCCGGCGATCCGGGACTCGGCGGCGCGGAGCCGCTCGGTCTCGTGGTGGAGGTTGTGTCGGAGGAGCCGGTTGAGGACGGAGAACCGCTCGGCGTTCTGTGCGACCTCCGTGGCCCGTATGTGCTGAACGTCCTTGACCCCGATCAGGACGTGTGTGAGGACGCCGGCCGAAAGCAGCGTCGCCACGGCGAAGATGGGCGGATCGACACCTGACGACACGATCAAGCCGAGGATCACGCCGAAGAGGACGGCCCCGACGACTGCCCAGAGGGTGATCCGCAGCAGCTGTGGGAGGGTGAACGGCTCACGAAACAGTAAGCTCCCGACGAGGATCAACACGGCCGAAAGCAGCGTTCCGACGGCTGCGAGTACGACCTCGCCGAGTGGGTCACCGAACTCCAGGAGGCGAATCACGTTGGGGAATAAAAGCCCCGCGCCGACGAGACTGATGACTCCGGCGGCGACGAATCGCCGGGCGTCGAGTTGGGTGTCGTTCATATATCGCGGTCGAACAGCGGACTACTCAACGTTGTGATCGAGACGGCGGACGAAACCGCAGCACAGACAATCGACGGGGACGTACCCACGCTCGATGGACGCAGGTCAGAAGTCGGCGCTTCTGTGGGGTGGCGTCGGGGCGATGGTCTTTCTCGTCGGGCATCAGTCGTATCTACTTCTCGGTGGGCGGTTCCTCGGCGTCGGTCCGGTTGCGACCACCGCAGTCGGCGTGTTCGTTGCGGCGGCTGCGGCGGCGCTCGTCGTCGGGCCGCGTCTGCGGCAGTTCGGACGACAGCGCGGCCCACGATCCGAATCTGCTCCAAAGCCCCGACTCGGCGAGGAAAGCGAAAGGAGCCGAGGTGGCGGCGAAAACGGACGCGAAGAGTTTAAAAAGCGATAGGCGGTAGGTTCAACCGAGCCGGGATGGCCGAGTGGTAAGGCGCACGCCTGGAAAGCGTGTTCCCTCTGGGATCCGGGGTTCAAATCCCCGTCCCGGCGTATTCTCGCTGTGAGTATCACGAACAGCGGAATCGTCCGTCGACGACGATCACGTCGGGTCTGCGGTCCCCGGGGCTCATCCCGGAGACGGCTTCGGATGATCGCCACGGAGACCGATCGCGGTCACGACGATGGCCGTGGCGGCGACGAGGAAGCTACAGACGAGGACGAAGGCTGTCTGTGGAGTCCACGTATCGATCACCCAGCCGAGCAGCGCCGGGCCGATCACCGCCCCGAGTGAGAGGCCGGTGAAGAAGAATCCGAAGCTCTTGCCGACCGCCTCGGGGTCTGTCACGCTGTTTGCGAACTTGTCGCGGGACGGAAGCGCGATGCCGACGAGCAGGCCAACGAACGCGAGCAGGGCAAAGATGAGTCCGCTGCCGAAGCTGGCCCCAAGCACCACGAGCGTGAACGTCCCGGCTGCAGCGAGGAGAAAGGCACCGACGATCGTAATCCGGACTGGCAGTCGATCGGCGAGGGGGCCACCGACGAGGACGCCGAGTGCCGTCGCGGTGAGGTGGGCGGTCAGGAGCGTGTTCGCCGTGGTTTCATCGAGACCGTATCCGTCGACGGCGAGCACCGTGGTGAACGACTGCAGGCCGACGATCGCCATCATGCTGGCGAAATAAAACCCGAACACGAGCAGGAGATTCGGCTGTCTGACGAACGCAGCCAGTGCCGAGAGGATAGCGTCGTCCGATCCGTCTGCCGGGCCCGGGTCCGTCTCGGCATCGGCCGAACGTCGGAGCGATCGGGAGTGGACGGGGTCGATCACGACGGCGATGCCAGCCGCGGCGAACACCCCGACGGCACCGACGGCGATCAGCGCCGTCTGCCATCCGATGGTGATGCCGATCGTTCCGATGGCGAGTGGAGCAGCGGCGAAGCCGGCGAATCCGCCGAATGTGTGGGCGCTGAAGGCTTTTCCTTCGGTTTCCGATTCGGTAACTGCTTCGAGGAGCGCGTAGTCAGCCGGGTGGAAGACGGACTGGCCGATGCCGGAGACGAAGGCACATGCGAGGAGGAGCCAGTACGCCTCGACGAACCCGGAGGCCCCGATTGCGAGACTCGTCACCGCAAGTCCGGCGACGAGGATCCACTTCGCCCCGATGCGGTCGATGACCCCGCCGAGTGGAAGCTGCAGGAACAGCTGTGGGACGTAGATCGCTGTCACGAGCAGGCCGAGACGGGCGGTCGAAACACCCAGCGAATCGGCCAAGAGCGGAAACAGCGGCGGATAGGCGAGTAAAAACACGTGCGAGAGGAAGTGTGCGATGGAGACGACAGACACGATGGTTATCGGGTCATCTCGCATGCGCTGAGTCTGTCGGGCCGGGGTTGAATCAGTTCGGGTTCGTGTCGTCGCGACACTACTCGTCGGACGCAGGCGGGTTTGATCGATCCGGTCGATCGGACAACAAAAAAATCGATCGGCGTCGAACGCTGATCGGGGTGAATTCGTCGGTCGGTTCCGCTCGACAATCCGGCGTCGGGTGGTCGCTACTGTACGACGACGGCACCCTTCATTCCGACCGCGACGTGTGGCTCACAGACGTACCGCGTGATGCCCTCTTCCTCGAAGGTGTACTCGAACTCGTGGCCTTCCTCACCGAGCATTTCGCTTTTGAAGGAGTCGTCCTCGGCGGCGACGTTGTGGGCGCCGCCTCTGCCGGTCCACTCCCAGACGACGGTCGTTCCAGGGTCGACGGCGATCGCCGGTGGTTCGAACAGCTGTCCGGCGTCGCCGGCGCCGTTCAACACGACGACCTCGTCGTGTCCCCGCATGTCGACCGTACCCTCGTAGTTGGGTACGTCGTCGAACCAGTCGCCGTAGTCCGGTTCCTCGTCGAGGAAGTCGGGTTCATCGCCGTCGGCGTCCGTGTCGCCGTCGTCGGTGTCGGTTGGCTCCTCCTCGTCGTCACCCATACACCCGGCGATCGCCGTCGTCGTGACCGCGGCACCAGCCACCTTGAGCAGCGTGCGTCGATCAGTTCGTTCCATCTGTAAGCGGGTGTACGACCCAAAAAAGAATGAACGGGCCGAAAAATCCCACTAAATGGGACTAAGGGTCGGCAGGGAAATCCAAGGCCATCGGGGGGATCCGATGTGACCGAGGGATCCTACACCGGGCCCGTTCGCGGACCCGTATTTCGTCCGATCGAATCCGGACGCGAGGGAGACTCCTAGTATATAAATGACCCGTTCGAGCCCCGAAGTGCTTTGGAATCCGACTGCCAGCGACCCCCTTGTTTGCCGTTCACAACGTCGGAATCGGCTGATGTCGCTGGTGGTGGGTTCGGGAAGGAAACACAACCGAATCGGAGATCAGCCATATTTATATAGAACCATGGACAAACTTTCGATTGATTATGAGTCAACAGCAGATGGGAGGGCAGCCGATGATCATTCTCGGCGAGGACTCCCAGCGCATGAAGGACAAGGACGCACAGAGTCACAACATCTCTGCAGCCCAGGCCGTCGCGGAGTCGGTACGCTCGACGCTCGGACCGAAGGGAATGGACAAGATGCTCGTCTCCTCGATGGGCGACGTGACCGTCACGAACGACGGCGTCACCATTCTTCAGGAGATGGACATCGACAATCCGACGGCTTCGATGATCGTCGAGGTCGCAGAAACACAGGAAGACGAGGCCGGAGACGGCACGACGACGGCCGTCTCCATCGCCGGCGAACTCCTGAAAAACGCCGAGGATCTGCTGGAACAGGACATCCATCCGACGGCGATCATCAAGGGCTTCCATCTCGCAAAGGCGATCGCCCCGCAGTTCGGACAGTAGGTGTACGTCTCGTCGCCGCCGCTCGTGTCACAGTGGACGCATCGATGGATCCCGTCCTCTTCGGTCACTCTGGACGGCCCTGCCGCGTAGTACTCGTAGGGGTAGGTGTACTCGTCGAGCTCGGTCGTCTGGCGAACCTCGGGGAGGTACACCGGCTCGATCGACTGGACGGAGATATCGGAGCGGGTCGGCTCACAGGTTTTGTTATACGTGACGTTGTTGTCGCCAGTGTAGGAGACCGTTGTCGTGTGATACTGCTGGAGTCGCTCGACGGCCCAC
>JARWGK010000070.1:0-38667 GCA_040409725.1 Natronomonas sp. | reverse complement strand
GCCTGCCGTATCGTCCGTTCTGCCGCGGCGATGCGGTCTTCGTTTTTTTGTATCCGATCGAGCTGTTCTTCTAGCTGTTTTCTGTCGGATTCGATCTCCTCTCGACGTCGCTTGAGTGATAGCTCCTTCTCGGAAAGCTGCTCCGTGAGGGCGTTGTATTCCGAGAGGATCGACTCGATCGTCTCCTCCGGAACGACGGAACCACAGACCGAACACCGGACGGTCGATTCGACGAGCGCGTCAGTCGGCGTGTCCCCATCCGACACCCCACCGTTGGTCAGAGGCGCCGTCGCCCCCGGTTCATCGAGCAACGCAGCCACACGGTCGACTGTGTGTTCCGTATCACGGAGTGACCGTGCCGCATTCTGGAGGTCGCTCAACTCCGATTTGACCGCCTGCACCGTCTGCAGTTCCTCGTCGATCGAATCGAGTTCGGCGTCGAGATCGGCCCGTCGCTCGCGTATCTTCTCGGAATCCGTTTCGGGAACGTCGATCTCTGCGATGTCTTCCTTTGCGCCCTCGATCTGTGACCGCTTCATCGATATCTGTCGATCGAGGTCGTGTCGGCGATCCCGCAACTCCCGGAGTCGATCCTCTATGTCGCTGTTTCGATCCGGTTCTGCTGATTCGACCTGCTCTAGCTCCGAACAGCGCTTTTGCAGTCGGTTTCGGGTCGATTCCAGTTCCTCGATGTCGTCTTCGAGCGCCGTCTGCTCTGTTTTGAGAGCTTCCAGTCGATTTTGTTTCTCGTCGTCGAGCTGGGATTTCAGCCGCCGTCTCCGTGTTCGCTTCGTTTCGAGTTCGGCCGTTAACTCCTCCGTGTCCACCGGCCGCATCAGCACCTCCCGGAGGTCACCGTTCTGCTCGACGACGCGTCTGACATCGTTTTCCCTCAGAAGGAACGCATAGAGGTCGATGAGTGTCGCATCGTCCGCATACGGCTCTCCCGTGGCCACGACGCGCCCATCCTCACGCGACAGCCGACGTGTGTACGTCTGTGTGCCTTCCCCTGTTTGTATCTCGAGTCGTGCCCTGCCCTCCGACGCGTTGCTTCGGAGGGTGATTTGGTCGCTGTCACTGCCCAGTGCCGACATCATTCCCTGGAGAAACGAGGTTCGATTGGTCGCATTTCGCCCGCTCAGAATCGTTATCCCCGGTTGTATAGTTCGCTCGACCCGCTCGATCCCCCCAATGTTTTCGATTTCGACGGAAATCTCACCGCAGTCGTCTCCCGCCGAAAATCGCTCTGACATGCTCCCGTCTACCGAGGTTCGTTTTAAAAAACACTCCGTCGGGCTAAATCCTGCCTGTAACTGGTCGTATTTAATACAGTTGTTCCACCATACAGAACAACATTGTACAGAGGAGGGCCGTCCAAATGGTCGAAAACAACCGAAAATATTCGATCTATTGGCTACAGGGCCGGTAAGGATACTATTAAACCCCTCCAGCATCGTGTGCTGTGTATGGGCGAAACCGGCGACGAGGTGCAATCGGTCGAAAAAATGTTCCGCATAGTCGAACATCTGCGGAGTGAAGATGGGTGCAGCATCACGTCTGTCGCCCGTGATCTCGATCTTGCCAAGAGTACGACACACAGACACCTTCGGACCCTCGAGGCCGCATCCTACGTCGTCGAAGAAGACGGGCTCTACTACCCGAGTCTGAAGTTTCTCCGTCTCGGGGAGTACACCCGGCAACGAAAGCAGACGTACGACATTGCGGCACCCGTCGTCGAGGACATCGCTGCCGAGACCGGTGAACGAGTCCAGTTCATCGTCGAGGAACACAACACGGCCGTCACGACCCACTTCGCAACCGGTGAACGCGCCGTTCTCACCGACACACAGCTCGGACAACGGCTTCCGCTACACTCGACTTCCGCCGGCAAGGCGATCCTGTCACAGTATCCGGACGACGAACTCGATCGGGTGATCGACTCCCTGTCGTTACACGAGGAAACCCCCGCCACGATCACCGATCCGGCAGCACTGCGTCGGGAGGTCAGAGACGACAGACGCCGCGGATACAGCTTCAACGACGAGGAGTACATCGAAGGACTCCGAGGCATTAGCGCCCCGATCGTCGACGAGAAAAACGGCGTTCGGGCTGCGCTGACGATCTCCGGGCCAGTTCGCCGATTCACCGGCGAATGGTTCCACACCGAACTTCCGGAGACGCTCTTGGGATACGTCAACGAGATCGAACTGAAGATCACCTACCCCGAATGATCCGTCGTTCGTACCTGTGACCGGTGGTGTTCGGTCGACGATTCCTCCAGACGACGCCGCACCTGATCGAAGATGCGTGATTCGGCCGATGAAACGCGCCTGTGTCGGAGCGTGAGAACACTTTCCGGTGACCTGTCAACCTGATTTGGGTCCATCCGCGTGTGTGCGATTACTAAACATAAGTGATTTTTATTTGAGACAAGAATTATAATATATTCGATAGATAAGACTCGGGATAGAACCGCCGTCCGTCGAATTATCCGACGAATGTCGCCCCGGGATTGCGGTTATCCATGTTTGTGATTTCCACACACGCTATATCAGTAATCGAATAGGATACGCAAATTTTATTTCCCCACCAATAGTTCGTTACAATCGGACGGCAGAACAAAACGACACAGGTGGCGAACGGACCACAGACAACCAACCAGGCAAACTCGAACATGACTGAAAACTCGACAAGCGATCAGGCAGTATCGAACGGAAACACAGGACGGAGACGATTCTTACAGGCAGTCGGTGCAACCTCCGCCGTGGCCCTTGCCGGCTGTGCCGGCGACGACGACGGAGGAAACGGTGGAGACGGTGACGGGTTCTCCCCCGACGGCACCGTCCGCTACATCGTCCCGTACGACGAAGGTGGCGGAACCGACACCTACGCCCGCGGTATCGTCGAAGGCTTCCAGGACGAACTCGGCGAATCCATCCAGATCGACAACATTCCCGGTGCCGGTGGACTCAACGGCCTCGGTGAGTTGATGCAGGCCGAACCGGACGGACAGACCATCGCCGGGAACGCTGGACCACTCGAGGTCGCTCCACAGCTGCTCGACGAACCGCCATTCGACCTCCGCGATCTGACCGGACTCGGCGTCATCGGTCGGTCGACGTGGTGTCTCGTCGTCAACGAGGAGTTCGAAGACGAGGTCGAAACCTTCGACGACGTCCTCGAAAAGTACGAGACGGGCGAATGGGAGAACGTCGGTGTCCAGTCCTCTGGAAGCTCTCAGGACATCATCGTTCTGCTGTACAAACACGTCTTCGAGGAGGAAGTCGGCTGGGACTGGGAGAACCGCGTCCAGTACACCGGAACAGGACCGGTCGCGGAGGCGACTGCGAGTGGCGAGGTTCCGTGTGGTATCGGAACCGACGCCGGAACGCAGTCCGTCGTGAACACGGGACGGATCTACCCCGTCGTGACGTTCTTCAGCCAGGGAACGGACGTCTACCCAGAAATCGACTCCGTCACGGATCTCGGCTATCCCGAAATCGACTTCGTCGGTGGTGTCTGGCGTGGCATGTACGGCCCACCGGAACTGCCGCAGGATATCGTCGACTTCTACGCTGACGTGTTGGAGCGAACCACAGAGCATCCAAGCGTCCAGGAGTGGGAAGCTGAAACCGGCAACCCGGTCGTCTGGGAAGGTCCCGAAGTCGCCGAACAGAACTTCGAGGACGCCTTCCAGCAGTTCGACGACCTCGACATTCTCGAGCTCGTCCAGGAGAACCAGCCCTAACCCGGCTTCCCCTGTCTCGGCATCCATTTAATTATTTATACCACCGGTACGCTTCTATTGCTATAGCAAGTCATACATGGTAGATTACACAGGTCCATTCGAACGGCTAACAGCCGAACACGTACTGCTCGTGACGATGCTCGGGTTGAGCGTCCTGTTTTACGTCGAACCGATCGTCCAGGACTACCCGAACGACGCACGGGTGTTTCCACAGATGATGGCGGTCGTCGTCGGCGTCGGCTCGGCGTTGCTTCTCGCACAGAACTACCTCCCTGGACCGATTCGGCGCTTCGTCGCCGAGAGTGTAAGCATCGCTGCCGACGAGGAGGAGATGGAGGACTTCGTCGATGAGGAAACAGACGAAACAGAAGATGAGACAGAAGAGACAGAAGAGGAGTCAGCCGGCAAGGAGCCACCGCTGCACGTCGCGTGGGGATACGATCTCAACAACACCATCATCATGATCGTCTTCTCGACTGTCTACTTCACACTCGGCTGGGCTGCTGGATTCCTCTACGTCACCCCACTGTTCGTCTTCGGCTACACCTACTGGTTCCGCGTCAAGTGGTACAAAGGAGTGTTCCTCGCAGTCCTTGCGACGGTCATCGTCTTCGGCTTCATCGAGTTCCTGCTCATGCCGTTCGACGAAGGAGAACTCATCTTCACCAGGGGGTTACTGTAGATGTCCGCGGCTGGAACACTCCCGGTTGTGGTGCTTGATTCTGCGGTCGACAGCCTGCTCGAAGGCATACAGATCGCACTCAGTTGGCCGATCGTTGGCTTCCTGGTCGTCGGGTTGCTCCTCGGAATCGTCCTCGGGGCGCTTCCGGGAATCGGGTCGCCGGTCGGAATGGCTATCGTCCTGCCGCTTACGGTGCCGTTCGATGCGACCCCGGCGCTCATCCTGCTCATTTCCATCTACAGCGGCGCGATGTTCGGTGGCAGCATCGCCGCGATCCTGCTGAACGCTCCCGGAACCGAATCCGCCGCGGCGACGACGCTGGATGGCTATCCGATGGCACAGCAGGGCCTCGCAAAAAACGCCCTCGCCATTGCGACGACGGCCTCCGCGCTGAACGGCTTTGCCGCCGCCGTTTTGCTCATCCTCATTTCACCCATCCTCATCGAAGTCGTTCTCGCCTTCGGCTC
This sequence comes from Natronomonas sp., assembly GCA_040409725.1. GTDB lineage: Archaea > Halobacteriota > Halobacteria > Halobacteriales > Haloarculaceae > Natronomonas. The sequence continues at coordinate 33,770 of JARWGK010000070.1, read as the reverse complement.
GCCGGAGTACTTCCTGCTTGCGATCCTCGGCATCTCGCTCATCACGATCGTCGCCGAAGGATCGATCATGAAGGGGATCGTCGCCGGTGCACTCGGGTTCATGATCTCGACGATCGGCGTTGCGATCATGAGCGCGAGTCCCCGATACACCTTCGGATCCCTCGCGCTGTACGATGGTCTTGACTTCGTCGCCGCGCTCATCGGGATGTTCGCCTTCGCCGAGATGATGAAACTCGCCGTCAAGACGAAGATCGCACAGGACGCCGTCGGTATTTCCGGTAGCATCACCGATGGGATCAAAACCGTCTTCAAATACCCCAAGACGACGATCAAAGGGGGCATCCTCGGGATGGTGATCGGTGCCGTTCCCGGTTCTGGAGCGACCACGTCGACGTTTGTCGCCTACGCCGAAGAAGCCCGCTCTTCGGCCGCCGACGGTCGGTTCGGTGAGGGAGATCCACGCGGGATCATCGCTCCAGAAGGCGCGAACAATCCGACGGTCAGTGGGTCTCTCGTCCCGACACTCTCGTTTGGAATCCCCGGCAGCGGATCGACGGCTGTGCTTCTCGGCGGAATTTTGATGCACGGTCTTCAACCTGGCCCACAACTGTTTGGTGAGCAGCTTCAGATCACCTACTCGCTTTTCGTTGCCGTCTTCCTCGGCAATTTCATCATCCTCGCAGTCGGCTATACGATCATCCCGTATGCGAGTGCGATCACGAAACTCGACACGGACGTCATCATTCCGATGGTGATCGTCCTCTCGTTCATCGGTGCCTTCAGCCTCAATCGCAACTGGTTCGACGCCTTCGGCGTTCTCGCACTCGGGATTTTGGGATACTACATGGTGAAGTACAACTACTCGGTGATCGCCTTCGTCCTCGGGATCGTTCTGGGGCCGATCGCAGAGGAGAACTTCTTCCGCTCGCTGCAGATATCCGGCGGCGAGTACACGATATTCATCTCCCCGCAGCGACCACTTTCCCTCGGTATCAGCATCCTGATCTTCCTCGTCCTCGTCGGGCCGTTCCTCGGACCGAAGGTCAGGGGGGCAATAGACGGACTCCGGTAGCAGACGACAGCCGACTCCCTCGTCGTTTTATCGGTAGTATTTAAGTCATTCCCGGGTTACAAGTCGTGTATGACTATTGTTGCATGCGTCGACAGAAGCAAAGACTCCTCCGAGGTAATGATCGAGGCTGCTCGCCTCGGTGAGGCCTTCGGAGAACCCGTCCACGTCGTCCACGTTCTTTCCCGGGAGGCCTTCCTCAGCCTCCAGCGTACGAACGTCAGCGATACCGGCAAGGCGGTTCCGGTGAAGCGAGTCAAGGAAATTGCGACCGAAATTGCGGCCGAGGCGATAGGGAAGGCAGACATCGAAGCCGAGGCCGTCGGACTCGTCGGTGAACCCGCCGAGGAGATCGTGAACTACGCCGACAACCACGACGTGAGTTACGTCATCGTCGGCGGGAAGCGTCGTTCGGCGGTCGGCAAGGCCATCTTCGGCAGCGTCGCACAGTCGGTTCTCACCGAATCACACCAGCCTGTCGTCGTCGTTCGTCGTCCGGAATAGGCCCGTCTTCTCCGATATTCCGGATGATGAGTCGGTCACAACCAGATATTTATCCGATGCGATCGAACGGACGTATATCACCCACCAGTACGACCTGCAGGTAGCAGGATCTAACACCGTTGAATATGACTGTTAATCCAGACCAATCGACAGATCCGGCGACGGATCCTCGCGCGGAGTACAACTACACGAGTGACGACGTATCGCGACCCGGGCTCGTCTCGGACCTCGAGGAGCGCGTCGACGGCGACGTTCGCTTCGACGAGTACACCAAAAACCTGTACGCGACCGACGCCAGCGCCTACGAGGTGATGCCGATCGGCGTCGTCTTCCCGGAATCGACGGCGGACGTTTCGGCTGTCATGGAGTACTGCGCCGGGCGGGAAATTCCCGTGCTGCCCCGCGGTGGCGGTACCTCCCTCGCCGGCCAGTCGGTCAACGAGGCCGTCGTCCTCGACTTTACCCGGTATATGAACGACCCCCTCGATGTCGACCCCGACAGCCGTCGGGCGCGCGCACAGGTCGGCATCACCGTCGGCGACCTCAACCGCGCGCTGGAGGAGTTCGGTCTGAAGTTTGCTCCCGACCCATCGACCGCGGATCGGAGTGCGTTGGGCGGTGCCATCGGTAACAACACGACCGGTGCTCACTCCCTGCTGTACGGCAAGACGGACGCCTACATCGAGTCCGTCGAGGTCGTCCTCGCAGACGGCAGCGTCGAGACCTTCGAGGAGATCGAACTCGAAACGGCCCGAGAGATCGCAGACCCCGACGGCGAGCTGCTGGAGCGGATCTACGCCGAGGTGATCCGGATCATCGACGAGGAACGGGAGGAAATCGAGGAGGCCTACCCGAGCATGAAGCGGAACGTCTCGGGATACAACATCGATTGGCTGATTCAGGACGCCTACGGAGCCGAGCGTGAGACCGGTGAACCCGACGCCGAGGGCGGAACGATCAACCTCGCAAAGCTGATGTGTGGCAGCGAGGGAACCCTCGGGATCGTCACCGAAGCCGAGGTGAGCCTGGAGCCGATCCCGAACTCGAAGGCACTCGGGCTTCTCACCTACCACAGCCTCCAGGATGCGATGGAGGACGTCGGGCCGATCCTCGAACACGATGCGGCGGCAATCGAGGTGCTCGATGGAGTGTTGTTGGATCTCGCCCGCGATCTGGAGGAGTTTTCCGACGTCGTCGGAATCCTTCCCGAGGAGACCGATTCCTTCCTCCTCGTCGAGTTCTACGGCGACACCGACGCCCAGTGTCGCAAACGGGTCGAGAACCTGCTCGACGACCGTGTCGGTGACATCGCCTTCGACGGATACGAGGCGTACGACGAGAAGACCCAGAAGGACTTCTGGACGATGCGGAAGGCCTCGACGCCGATCCTCCTGTCCCGCACCGGCAACGAAAAACACATCGCATTCATCGAGGACGTGGCGATCCCGCCGGAACACCTTCCGGAGTACGTCGCGGATTTCCAGGAGATCTTCGAGAACAACGACACGATCGGGAGCTTCTACGCCCACGCCGGCCCCGGCTGTATGCACGTCCGCCCACTGATAAACACGAAGACGGCGGAAGGGACGGAGACGATGGTCGACATCGCCGACGCGGCGACGGATCTCGCGGTGAAATACGGCGGCAGCGTCTCCGGCGAACACGGCGACGGTCGCGCCCGAACTCAGTGGAACCGGAAGCTGTACGGCGATCACGTCTGGGAGGTGCTTCAGGACCTGAAGACGGCCTTCGACCCCGACTGGCTGCTCAACCCCGGTTCGGTCTGTGGAGACTTCGACATGAGCGAAAACCTCCGATTCGGGGAGTCCTACGAGTTCGACGCCGGCTTCGACCCCGAGTTGAACTGGGACAACGACAACGGCTTCCAGGGCATGGCCGAACTCTGTCACGGCTGTGGCGGCTGTCGGACGAGCCAGGAGGGCACCGGTGGCGTGATGTGTCCGACCTACCGCGCCGCAGAGGAAGAGATCACCTCCACCCGAGGGCGTGCGAACCTGCTCAGACAGGCGATGAGCGGCGACCTCGACGAAGAGGAGCACATGGACGTCGAGTTCATGCACGAGGTGTTGGACCTCTGTGTCGGCTGTAAGGGCTGTTCGATCGACTGTCCGAGCGAAGTCGACCTCGCAAAGATGAAAGTCGAGGTCGAAAACGAGTACCACGAACGCAACGGCACCCCGCTTCGTGCCCGGCTGTTCGGCAACATCGGCACCCTCTCGAAGCTCGGAAGCGCCCTCGCGCCGGTGTCGAATGCGGCCTCGAAGGTCCCCGGCGCACGGTACGTCATGGAAAAGACGGTCGGAATCGCCCGCGAACGATCGCTTCCGACCTTCCACCGCGAGACGATGCAGGACTGGTTCGAGGCACGCGGCGGATCGACGGTGTCGGAGGCCGAGGCCGAACGGAAGGCGATTCTCTTCCCCGACACGTACACGAACCACAACCGTCCCGACGCCGGCAAGGCGGCGGTCGAGGTTCTCGAGGCGGCCGGCGTCCACGTCGCGGTTCCGGACGACGTCGTCGACAGCGGCCGCCCGGCGCACTCGAAGGGGCTCATCGACACCGCCAGAGAGCAAGCCGAGACGAACGTCGACGCACTCGCCCCGAAGGTCGAAGACGGCTGGGACGTCGTCGTCGTCGAACCCTCCGACGCCGTAATGTTGCAGTCGGACTACCTCGATCTCCTCGACAGCGAGGCCGCCCGGACCGTTTCGGCGGCGAGTTACGGCCTCTGTGAGTATCTCGACCACCATCGTCTCGACGAGGGTATCGACTTTGCGGCCCCCGAAGAACACCTCACCTACCACGGCCACTGCCACCAGAAGGCGAGCAAGAAGGACCACCACGCCGTCGGCGTGCTCCGTCGGGCCGGCTACCGCGTCGACCCGCTGGATTCGGGCTGCTGTGGCATGGCCGGCTCCTTCGGCTACGAGGCCGAACACTACTCCATGAGTCGGGCCATCGGCTCGATTCTCTTCGATCAGATCGACGGAAGCGAGGGCGAAACCGTCACCGCACCCGGAGCGTCCTGTCAGACCCAGATCGGCGACGAGTACGGCGAGAAGCCTCCGCATCCGGCGAAGATGCTGCGGAAGGCGCTCGCATAAAAAAGTTATTCGCCGCCGAAGGCGCCGTCTTCCGTCCACTCCGACAGCGTCGTCTGATCGGTGACCTCACCGAAGACTTCCTGTGTGTGCTCGCCGAGTTTCGGTGCCGGCGACTGGACGACCGACTCGCCGTCGTAGTCGGGATACCGGATCGGATGTCCCGGCAGTCGGCAGGTCCCCCAGTCCGGATCGTCGTGTTCGACGGTCAGGTTTCGCGCCTGCGTCTGTTCGTGTTCGACGACGTCGCCGACGTCGTTGATCGGACCGTTCGGGAAGCCGTACTCGGTGAGTCGATCGAGCCAGTATTCGGTCGATTCGGCCTCGAATTCTTCCTGGATGATTCCGACCACCGTCTCGCGGTTCTCTCGCCGCTCGGCGTTCGTCTCGTACTCCAGCAGTTCGTCTCTGTCGAGCATGTCGACGAACACGTCCCACCGGTCGTCGCTCGGAACGCCGGTGACGACGGCCCCGTCTGCGGTGTCGAACACCTGGTAGGGGACGAGCGTCTGGTGCGTTCGGCCCTGTGGACCGGGGACGGATCCGGTCATCGAGTGTTCCGTCAGGTACTCGTTCAGAAGCGTCACGATGGAATCGAACAGGCTGATATCGAACTTCCCACAGAACGCCTCGGGGTCCGTCCGGTCCCGCTCGTACAGCCGACCGAGGATTCCGATCGTCGCGAACAGTCCGGCGCTCAGATCACCGATCGCCTGTCCGACCTTCACCGGTTGGCCGCCCTCGGGACCGGTGACACTCATGATCCCTCCCTCGGCCTGGAGGATCATGTCGAGTCCCCGCTTCTGTTTGAACGGTCCCGTCTCGCCGTAGCCCTTGATCGAGGCGTAGACGATCTCGGGGTTTCGCTCGGCGACGTCGTCGTAGCCGATTCCGAGTTTGTCGGTCACCCCGTAGCCGAAGTTCTCGATGAAGACGTCGGCCGTTTCCAGAAGCGACAGCGCCGCCTCGGTGCCGGAGTCGCTTTTGAGATCGAGCGTCACGGAGCGTTTGTTCCGGTTGTTCGACATGAAGTACCCGGAGCGTCCTTCGGGACCGACGCCCTGACTCCGGGCCGGATCGCCGACGCTCGGCCGTTCGATCTTCACGACGTCTGCACCCATGTCGGCGAGCATCGCGCCGCAGAAGGGACCGGCGCGGTGGCCGGTCATTTCGACGACGTTCAGCCCGTCGAGTAGCTCGAATCCAGACATCTTACTCGTTGAACTCCGCGACGAGGTCCTGTCGTTCGTCCGTATCGAACTGCTCCCACCACAGGTCTGCCTCGTACTCCCGTGCTTCCTCCATCGTCGCCGCCTGTGCTGCCTGATTTATCGCCTTCTTCGAGTTCTTGACGGCCTTCGTTCCGGTGTCTTTGATGCCCGTGACGATCTCCTCGACCGTCTCGTCCAGCGCCGATTCGTCGGCAACCGCGTGGTTGACGAGGCCGATCGATTCGGCCTCCTCGGCGTCGATGTACCCGGCGGTGTAGACGAGTTCCTTCGCCTTCGCCTCGCCGACGAGTTCGATGGCCCGCCTGTTGGAACCACCCGTCGGGATCTGGCCGATGTCGGTGACCGGAACGGCGAACTGTGCCTCCTCGACCGCGATCCGGATGTCACAGTACATGGCGAGGATGAGACCGCCGCCGACGCAGTAGCCGTTGATCTTCGCGATCACCGGCGCGTGACACTCGTAGGGCTTGCGGTACATCTCGTAGAACAGCTCCTGGCGATCCTTCTGGAGTGGGTCGTGATCCTCGGCGTCGCCGGCGTACTGCTCGATGTCGGCGCCCGCAGAGAATGCGTCGTCGCCCTCGCCCGTGATGACGACGGCCTCGATCGAACGGTCGAGCGTGATCTCGTCGAACGCCCGGCTGATGTCCAGCATGACGTGGTTGTTCATCGCGTTGTACTTCTCGGGTCGCTGTATCGTGATCGTCGCCACGCCGTCGTCGGTCGTGACGGAGATCGTACTGAAGGGACCGTCCACCATACCCGTCGAGACGACGCGACAGTATAAAAAGCGTGGCGGTGTCCGGTCACCGTCCGGGGATCAAAACCGACAGGCAGAGTCCACAGACGGCACAGCCAGCCAGGACGAGAATTCCGAAATCGAAGAAGCCACGATCCGCGACGGAGCCGATAACGACCGGCCCCGTCGCCCCGAGTCCGATGAGGACGGTCCGGAGCAACCCCAGTCCGCTGCCCCGCATGTCCTCGGGCATCGCGTTGACGAGATACGTCTGTGTCAGCGGCGTCACGCCGAGGAGGGAACTCGCGGCGATCGTCACGGCGACGAGACCGACCGTCCCGGAGACGAAGGGGAGGACGCCGAGTGAAACTGCCGTCGTCGCGGTGACGACGAACAGCGTCGGACGGGTTCCGAACCGATCGCCGCCGGCGCCGGCGAGGGTCTGGACGCCGACGCCGGCGGTGAAAAAGAGGCCGAAGAAGCCGGCCGCAGCCGTCGGCGACAGTCCCTTCGCCTCGACGAGATACGTCGGATAGAGGCCGGTGAAGGCCTGGTGGACGAAGAACAGGAACACGTGTACCCCGGTGGTGATCAAAACGCCCCAGGTTGCGATTCCGCCGAGAAGATACCGGATCGTGTCCACGGAGAGGGAATCGACCGCGCTTTCCTCCGAGAGCTTCCCCGGAACCGTCCAAAACAGTACGACGCCCATGAGGAAAAACAGCGGAACGGTGAAGCCGATCCCGAACCGCCAGGAGGTCGCCGCGGCGACGATTCCGGCGACGACGGGCAACACGGCGTTTCCGACCTCGCCGGCGGAGAGGGTGAGGCCGATTGCGGTGCCGTCCCGCCGGTCGTAGACCGCAGAGAGGATGGTAAAGCGAGCCGGGCCGAAAAGCGCAGTCGAGAAGCCGAAGACGACGGTGGCAAAAAACAGGGTGGCAGGGGAGGTTGCGGCGGCGACGGCGGCGATTGCGACGCCGGAGACGACCGTGCTGAACACGAGGGCGTTTCCCTCGCCGAGTCTGTCGCCGGCAACCCCACCCGGAAACTGTCCGAGGGCGTATGCGACCCACAGGGCGGTGACGAGGCCTCCGGCGACGGCGATGGTGAAATCGAACGTCTCCCGGACGTACGGCAGCAGCGCGGGGAAGATGAGTCGAACGCCCAAGGAGAGAAACCAGCCGCCGGCGACGCCGAGCAGGATCCACCCGCGTCCGTCGCTCCACAGTTCCCGTCCGACGGTGCGGATGTCACCCCGTTGCACGTCTGGACCGACGCCGATTTTGGACTTCTATCTTTCTTTCTGCCGACGAGTCGTGGCTCGATCCGACGACCTCACTCCGGTTCGTCGCTCCCACGGTTCGTTTACCGATTCGATCAAAACGCCTTCGGAAATCTTAATAACTGAGGTGAACTGTTCGGACTATGGCACATCAGATTTCAGTCATTCCTGGGGACGGTATCGGTCCTGAGGTCGTCAGTGCGGTCAAACCACTTCTGGACGAGGTTGCAGCAGAGGAAGGATTCGAACTCGAATACACCGACTACGACTGGGGGACGGAGCGCTACCTCGAGGAGGGTGCGATGATGCCCGACGACGCACTCGATCAGATCGTCGACGACGACGCGATTCTCCTCGGTGCCGTCGGCCATCCCGATGTTCCAGACCACATCACGCTCCACGGCCTCCTGCTTCCGATCCGCAAACAGTTCAACCAGCAGGTCTGCAAGCGGCCGTCGATTCTCTACGAGGGCGTCGAGAGCCCACTCCGTGGATACGAATCCGGCGACATCGACTTCGTCGTCTTCCGTGAGAACACCGAAGGCGAGTACGCCGACATCGGCGGTCGAACTCATCAGGGATTCGACCACGAGGTCGCGGTACAGAGTGCCGTCTACACCCGCGAGGCGACGGAGACGATCATTCGGGCGGCCTTCGAGGAGGCGACCGAACGCGAGGGGCACGTCACGAGCATCACGAAATCGAACGCACAGGCCTTCGGCATGGTCTTCTGGGACGACGTCGTGGCGGAGGTGAGCGAAGACTACCCGGACGTGGAGGTCGAAAGCCTGCTCATCGACGCCGCGAGCATGGACTTCGTCCGACGCCCCCACGAGTTCGACGTGGTCGTCGCCTCCAACCTCTTCGGCGACATCCTCACCGACATCGGTGCGATCGTCTCCGGAAGCATGGGCCTTGCACCGTCCGCGAACATCAACGTCGACGACAAGTATCCCTCGATGTTCGAGCCAGTTCACGGCAGCGCGCCGGACATCGTCGGTCAGGGCGTCGCGAACCCGATCGCAACGGTCCTGTCGGCGGCGATGATGTTCGACAACCTCGGCGAGGCGACGGCAGCAGAACGCCTCGAAGGCGCCGTCGAATCGCTGCTTGCTGACTCCACCGCGCCGAAGACCCCCGACCTCGGCGGCGACGGAACGACCGAAAGCGTCGTTGCGGCGCTGTCCGACCGACTGTAGTTCGCAGTCGTAAGATTAAATCCGATTTCGGTTGTGCGTTGGAATATGGTTTCAGATATCGAACGGTTGTACGTACACGAATCAGTAGAAAACGTCGTTCCGCCGGAGGACTTCCTCGCCGCGTTCGACGATCTGGAGATTCCGAACGAACTCGTCGGCGACGGGGAGTCCTTCGGCGACGGTGACGCCGTCGCAACGTACGTTCCACGCCCGGAGTTTCTCGACGCCAACTGGGTCCACTGTATCCGCGCCGGCTACGACGCCTTCGACACGGAGGCCTACGAGGAAGCCGGCGTTCCGCTGACCAACAGCACCGGCATCCACGACGCCACGGTCGGCGAACTTGCCGTCGGATACATGCTCTCCTTTGCCCGCATTCTCCACATCTACCGGGACAATCAAAACGAGTCCAACTGGTACACCCCCGACTACGAACGCCCCTTCACCGTCGAAAACGAGCGACTCTGTGTCGTCGGGCTCGGAACCCTCGGTCAGGGAACCGCGGTACGGGCCGACGCCCTCGGCATGGACGTCGTCGGCGTCCGCCGAACCCCCGAAACCGTCCCCGGCGTCTCCGAGGTGTACACCCCCGACAACCTCCACGCGGCGATCGAAGACGCCCGATTCGTCGCCCTGACCGTCCCACACACTCCGGAGACGGAGGGGATGATCGGCCAGGAGGAGTTCGAAACGATGCGTGACGACGCATACCTGATCAACGTCGGTCGCGGCCCGGTCGTCGAGGAATCGGCGCTGATCGACGCGCTCGATACGGGTGCAATCGCCGGTGCTGCCCTCGACGTCTTCGAGGAGGAACCGCTTCCGGAGGACTCCCCGCTTTGGGACTTCGAGGAGGTCATCATCTCTCCACACAAAGGTTCCGCGACGAACCGCTATCACCTCGACATCGCCGACGTCGTCAAGGAGAACATCGAACACATCAAAGCCGGCGAGGAACTCAGAAACCGCGTCGCCTGATACTGCCGGCTGTAACTATCTACAACAGTTCCGTCCGAACGATTCGGTTCTGGACGGTATCAAACCGGATATCGTCGAAGAATCTCGAAAGGATTACAGCCGGCGGTATGAGTTGCGGGCTGATCCGTGGGAGGCGTCGTTCGATCGCTCCTGTCGTTTCATTTCTGCGTCACTGCGGTTCCGAAAGCACGACGACCCGGAGATCGTTGACGTTCGTTCCGCTCGGTCCCGTCTCGATCAGCGCGTCGAGTTCCGCAAGAAGCGGGTGGACGTCGTGGGAGGCAAGCGCCGCCGATCCCCGACCGTCGTCGACGGTCGTCGGATCGAGGATCGCACCGGCGGCCGCCGTCGACCCGTCGATGCCGTCGGTGTCGACGCTCGCCACGACGGCGTCTTCCTCACATTCGAGTGCGAAGGAGAGGGCGAACTCCTGGTTCGGCCCACCGACGCCGGGATCGTCGCCGAGGGTCACCGTCGTCTCACCGCCGGAGAGGATCACGCCCGGTGGATCGACGGGACGGTCGGCACGACGACACTCCTCGGCGATCGCGGCGTGGGTTTTCGCCGCCTCCGCGGCCTCCCCCCGGATCGTCGAGGAGAGAACGAGTGGCTCGTGGTCGGCCTCGGCGGCAACCTCGGCGGCGGCGTCGATAGCCGTCGAGCCGTTGGCGACGATTCGGGCCTCGACGGCGTCGAAGACGGGATCGTCGGCGGTCGGCGTCTCCGGGGCGGCGGCCTCACGCAGTCGCTTCTCGACGGCCGAGGGGACCGCCACGCCGTAGCGGTCGAGGACGGCGACGGCGTCGTCGTACGTCGTCGGATCGGGTGCGATCGGACCGCTTGCGATCACGCCGAGGTCGTCGCCGGTCACGTCGCTGATGATCACGCCGAGCACCGTCGCCGGCGCGGCGGTTTCGGCGAGTCCACCACCTTTGATCGCCGAGAGGTGCTTCCGGACGGCGTTTATTTCGTGGATCGTCGCACCACTCGAAACGAGCGCCTCCGTCGTCTCCTGGAGTTCTTCGAGGCCGATCCCCGGCGCCGGGGCAGGGAGGAGGGCGCTGCCGCCGCCGGTGATCACCGCAAGAACGAGGTCGTCGGGTCCGGCGGCTGCAGCCGTTTCGAGCAGTCGCTCCGTCGCTGCTGCGCCACGATCACTCGGAATCGGGTGATCGCCTTCGAGGACCTCGATTCGATCCGTCTCCGTCGGATCGTCCGTGACGACGACGCCGCCGGAGATGTGGTCTCCGAGGGCCGACTCGATCGCGGCCGCGAGGTGACCGGCGGCGTTCCCGCCGCCGCCGACGATGACATCCTCGAAGGAGTCGAGATCGTACGCCGTCGACTCACCGTCGACGTCGGTGACCTCGAGGACGCCCGCGGAGACGTCGATCGTTTGCTCGACGATGTTCTCCGGATGGGCTGCCTCCATCCCGGCCGTGACACACCGCAGGGCGAGGTCGTGGGCGGGTGAATCGGCGAGAGATTCGTTGTCGTCTACAACAACCATACACGGCGTTGCGGCAGGACGGGTATAATAGGTGTGGGGTTCGGTGTCACCGAACCGGCCGCAGCGTTACTCCAGATCCGGTCGGGAGAGGGCCGTTTCCTTCTCGACGATGAACTCGAGCATCGTCGGCGTCTCCTCTTCCTGCACCATCTCGATGCCGCGTTCGATCGCCGGTCCGACCTCGTCGGGCTCCTCGATCCGTTCGCCGTAGCCGCCGAGGGCCTCTGCGACGTCCGCCCAGTGTCCGTAGAACGGTGTGTCGTAGGAGGCCATCTCTCTGTTGTTCAGATAGATCGTGAGAATCGGGATGTCCTCTCTGGTTGCGGTCTCGAAGTCGGTGCCGGTCATCCCGACTGCACCGTCGCCCCAGACGTTGAAACACAGCTTCTCGGGATGGGCGAGCTTTGCACCCATCGCGAGGCCGAGGCCGTAGCCGAGCTGTGTCGTCTTCCCCCAGCCGATGTAGGAAAGCGGCTCGGTGACCTCGAAGAACGCGGACATGAAGTCACGCGGGTTGCCGGCGTCTGCCGTCCCGATACAGTTCTCCTTGTCGATGATCTGATCGAGTTCGTGGACGATCCGATACGGGTTGATCGGCTTCTCGTCGGAGGTCAGCTTCGGCTCCCACTCGGCGAGCCACTCCTCTCGGACCTCCTCGATTTCGGCGACGACGTCGTCGAAGCGGCCGCGGTCGTCGCCGTCGAGTCGCTCCTCGACCTCTTCGACGAGTGCTTCCAGCGTCAGCTTCGCGTCGCCGACGATGGCGTGTTCGGACTCGACGTCCTTGTTGATGTCCGTCGAATCGATCGTCGAGTGGATGACGGTCTTGCCCTCGGGGACGCTGATACCGTAGGCCGTCTGCGTGAAGCTGCAACCGATCCCGAAGATGACGTCGGCGGTCTCGAGGAAGTGGTTGAGCTGGCCGGGTTCGCTCTTGCTGCCGGCGCCAAGCGAGAGGGGGTGGTCCTCCGGGAAGGCGCTTTTGCCGTTGAGACTCGTCGCGACGGGAGCCTCCAGCAGCTCGGCGAGCTCCTTGAGCGGCTCCCAGCCCTGTGCGTAGTGGACGCCCTGACCGGCGTAGATCATCGGTCGGTCGGCCTCGAGCAGCATGTCGACGGCCTTCGAAACGTCGGCCGGATCGGCGCCGGGGCTGCTCGTCGTCACCGGCTCGTAATCGAGGTCCTCGACTTCTTTCGTGAAGACGTTCTTCGGGACCTCGACGACGCCCGGTCGCTGACGGCCGTTTCTGGCGGCGTTGAACGCGCGTCGGAAGGTTTCGCCGACCGCGTCGGGGTCCGTCAACTGCTCCGTGGTCTTGCTTACGTGCTGGTAGTTGAGGAGGGAGTTGAACTTGGGATCGACGTCGGTCTTTGCCTCGTCGTATCCGGCCGGAATCGCAACGAGTGGAGCGGATTCGGCGTAGGCCTGTGCGATCGATCCGACCGAGTTTTCGGTTCCCGGACCGTGCTGGCAGGCGAAGCCGACGATCTCCTCGCCGCTCGTCACCCGAGCGATACCGTCGGCCATGTGTGCCGCGGTCCGCTCCTGTCGGGTGATGATCGTCCGGATGCCGGCGTCTGCTGCCTTCCCGGTGTCGAAAAGCGGGTTGCTCGGGAACCCAAAGAGGTACTCCACCTCTTCCTCTGTGAGAATCTCTGTGATGGCGTCTGTGACGTTCATATATATACCGTGTCCATGGGGCTACCGTGGCAGATATAATAAACGTATCCCTCTGTCCCGGATGATCGAACGATACCGGCAATCGAGGGCACCTCCCCTTAGGCGAGCGATCCCGCCCAATTCGTTCACGAAGTCTGACATTTCTGGTCAAAAAGGAGGGTGTGTGATCGGTGAAAAACTGCGACAGAGCCGGATCCGTCGACCGGCTACGATCAGATACGCAAACGAACACGAACCGAAACGTCGAATCGTTCTGGTAGGAGTAAAAATTATCTTCGATCGTGTCAAACGGCCCGAAACACCGCTTTCCATACAACTGTCTTTTTTCGATCAATAACAGAAGGATCAAATAAAAGGGTGGATGGTACGCCCGATCGCCGGAACCGACGCAGACGGCTTCGAGTCAGGCGCCGCTCGATCCGCAAGCGGGGGGCCTTTGGGGGTGTATCCACAATGGGTAATATGTCCGAGGAGCAGGGTGGCTTCGAAGACGTCCGGGAGAGTCTCGACGGTCACCCGATACGGAGTCTGCTCGCCTACGCTCGGCCCTACTGGCTGCGGTTGACGGCGGGAATCCTCACCTCCTTTTGTACGCGCTTTGCTCGACTCGTCCCGCCGATCATCGTCGCGACGGCGATCGATCGCGTGATCCTGCAGTCGGGCGAACCCGGTCTCCTGTCGGACGTAGGCCTCGTCCCTGGCGGTGAGATCACCGGCGAAGCCGCCCGCATCGCCCTGCTCGAACAACTCGTCGTGATCGCCGTTCTCGCCTACCTCGTCCGCTCTGCGACCCGATTTGCCTCCCGGTATCTGCTGCAGTCGACGGCCCAGAAGGTCCAGCGGGACCTCCGCAACGACACCTACGACCACATCCAGCACCTCTCGATGGACTTCTTCGTCTCCCATCAGACGGGCGGGATGATGTCGATTCTCAACAGCGACATCAACCGCCTCGAGCAGTTTCTCAACACCGAGTTCCGGCAACTGATTCGGGTCGTCGCCACCGTCGGCGGCATCTCGATCGTGCTCTGGACGTATTCGCCGAAGCTCGCACTCGTGGCGCTTGCCCCCGTTCCGATCATCGGACTCGCAAGTGGCCTGTTTCTCAACTGGATCGAACCGCGGTACAAATCCATCCGTGAGACCGTCGCTCGATTGAACACGCGACTCGAAAACAACCTCGGCGGAACGGCGGTCATCAAGACGTTCAACCGCCACGCCTTCGAGTCCGACCGCGTCGCCGACCAGAGCCAGACGTACCACGACGAGAAGGTGGCCGCCCTGCGCATCCGACGGGCGTTTTTTGCCTCCCTCAGACTGACGACCGGCGTCGTCTTCGTTCTCGTCCTCTACATCGGCGGCACCGACATCATCCTCGGAGAACCGGGTGCCCTCTCTGCGGGTGCCTTTGCGCTGTTTTTTCTCTATCTCCGTCGGCTGTACTCCCCGATGCGCCGCGTCGGGAAATCCGCAAACAAATACCAGCTCGCGAAATCCAGCGCCGAGCGCGTCTTTGGGCTGCTCGGCAAGGAACCGACGGTGACCGACCCCGACGATCCACACGATCCGGAGTACGTGACCGGCGACGTCGCCTTCGAGAACGTGACGTTCGGCTACGGCGACCGCGACCCGGTGATTCGAAACGTCTCACTCGACGTGCCGGCGGGGACGACGGTCGGTCTCGCCGGCCCGACCGGTGCCGGAAAGTCGACGCTTTTGAAGCTGCTTCCACGCTTCCACGACGTCGACGAGGGATCGGTCCGTCTCGACGGCGTCGATGTCCGTGAGTACAGCCTCCGGACGCTCAGAGACGAGATTGCGATCGTCGAACAGAACCCATATCTGTTTTCGGGAACGGTCGCCGAAAACATCGCCTACGGCGATCGGTCGGTGCTCGAAGCCGAGTGGAAGGGAGCGTCCGATCCCGGCGAGGACGCCCGTGATCGCATCGTCAAGGCCGCAACGGCCGCCGAAGCCCACGAGTTCATCCGCGAGCTGCCGGAGGGGTACGACACCCTCGTCGGTGAACGCGGCGTCAAACTCTCCGGCGGGCAGCGTCAGCGACTCGCGATCGCCCGCGCACTGCTCAACGATCCCTCGATCATCGTCTTCGACGAGGCCACCTCCGACGTGGACACCGAGACGGAGGAACTCATCCAGGAGAGCCTCGATCGACTCATCGAGGACCGGACGGCCTTCGTCATCGCCCACCGGCTGTCGACGATTCAGGACGCCGACCGCATCGTCGTCATGGACGACGGCGAGATCGTCGAATCGGGGACCCACGAACAGTTGCTCGATGTCGACGGCGAGTACGCCACCCTCTGGGGCGCACAGGCCGATGCGGACACCGTGGCGTCTCGTCGATGAGGGCGAGGGCATCTCCCCACCGTCCGGTGAGTGTCGCCCCCGATCATCGGGAACATTTATTATACACGAGTCATCAGCGGTAGTATGGCAACTGTAACTGTCGAGTGCCCGTACGGAGACTGCACGGCAACCGAACGCGTGTCAGTCGATGGAACCGTAAAGGACGTCATGGCGAGTTGGAAAACCGGGATCTGGGGTCCGGCGAAACTCGAGGAGGCGACCTGCTCGAACGGTCACCACCTCGGAATCAAATACGAGTAGGACGGCCCGATCCGGACGGCGTCGGAAACTGTCGTTCTGACTCTTCCTGCGGCGGGGAACTCCCGTAGCGTACTCTCGGCACAACCGGTATGTAACCCCCACCCGAAGACGGCGTATGCTCGACACTGGCGATCCGGCTCCCGAGATACGTGCACAGAACCAACATGGCGAAACCGTCTCCCCGGACTTCGAGGAGCCCACGGTCGTCTACTTCTACCCGAAGGATTTCACCGGCGGCTGTACGATTCAGGCCAACGACTTTCAGGCAACGCTGCCGGAGTTTCGGGAAGGCGGTATCGACGTCTACGGCATCTCGATGGACGACGTCGAAAGCCACGCCGACTTCGCCGAGGAAGAGGGGGTACTCTTCGATCTGCTTGCCGATCCAGACGGAGAGATCGCCGCAGCCTTCGGCCTCGACACCGACGAGGGCTACACCGATCGTCGGACCTTCGTCCTCGCAGACGGTGCCGTCGTCGCGGTCTACGACCCCGAACTCGCCGATCCATCGGGGCACGCCGAAGAAGTCCTGCGGGATATCCGCAACGAGTTCATCCGCGGCGGCTAATCGCCGACAGCGAACAACTGCTGTCTTTTATAACAACGGTCACTCGTCGCCGCCGAGTGCCTCCTCGCCGTATCGATCCCGTAACTCACGGAATCGCTCGGCGTCCTCCCTCACTCGCGGCGTCTGCTCGGCGTAGGCGTCGGCGAACAGGTCCTCGGGGTCAACCGACGTCTCCTCGGCGGCGGTGATGGCGGCCGAGACGGTTTCCTGTATCTCGTCTTCGATGGTTTCTATCCCCTCGTCGTCGAGAACTTCGCGACGGCGGAGGAATCCCTCCAGTCTCGAAATCGGATCCCACCGTTTCCATCGCTCGACTTCCGCCTCCTCTCGGTACACCGTCGGATCGTCAGCGGTCGTGTGAGCGCCGAATCGGTAGCCGACCGTCTCGACGAGCGTCGGCCGTACCTCCGCCGTGTCGTCTCTCGCCCGCTGTACCGCCTCGTTCATCACCTCGTAGGTTGCAAGGGGGTCCATTCCGTCGACGCGGCGGCCCTCGATGCCGTAGGCTGCGGCTTTGATTCCGAAGGAGTCACTCGCCGTCTGTCGGCTCTCGGGTACCGAAATCGCCCAGCCGTTGTTGTTGCAGACGAACACCGCCGGCACGTCGAACACCCCGGCGAAGTTCACGCCTTCGTGGAAATCTCCTTCGCTCGTCGCCCCTTCGCCGAAGTGACAGACGACGACCCGGTCGTCGCCCTTCAGCTTCACCGCCCACGCCATCCCGGTCGCGTGGGGGATGTGTGACCCCACGGAGATGTTCAGCGGGAAGATGTCGTAGTCGAGAATCCCCGCGTTGCCGGATTCCTGTCCCATCCAGTACTCGACGTACTCGGCGAGGCCGTCGCGGTCGACGACCGCCCCGTGTTCGCGGTACTGATACAGGATCGGATCGTCGTCCTCGAGGGCGTACATCGACCCCATCTGTGCACCTTCCTGTCCGGCGGCGGAGGCGAAGGTCCCGACGCGGCCCTGCCGCTGGAGGCTGATCATCCGTTCGTCGAAATGTCGACACAGCCGCATATCGCGGTACATGTCACGCAGCGTCGAATCCGAAAGCGGTGGCTCGTAGTCCTCCGAAAGCGGCGCTCCGTCCGCGTCGAGTCGGCGGTGGATATCCGTCCCCGCACAGAACTGCCGATACCGATCGCTCCCTTCTTTTCGTTCCTCCTCTGTGCCCATACCGTCAGTTCCGGCGGGGAAGTCATAGAACTACCCCCTCGACCGGCCCGTTTTCTCCGCCCCGACGTGACGCAACGCTTTTTTCACCCGCTTGTCTGCTCTCCGGTATGAAGGATTACATCATCGACGAGGAACAGCACCTCTCGCCCGTCGTGGTGGTCACGACGGCCATACTGGCGACGGCGTTCGTCCTCGGACTGTTGTATCAGATCGTCACACTCCTTCTGTGATCGTCACCGAACCATCTCCCCGTCACACCGGAGACACAGCGTCGTCCCGGCGATGTGATTGACGTCGTTCGCTCCACAGTCCGGACACCGCCAGTTGTCGTTGCCGTACTCGGTCGTTCCCCGCGGAACCCGGAGTTCTCCTGCCGTGACCGTCGCCTCGAGCAGCGACGGCAGCCGCGACCTGAGGAACCGAACCCGGTGGGCGAGTGCCTCCTCGGGCGCCGAGCCGTGGATGTCGTCCCACGCGATGTCGTCCGGCCGGGAGAGCTGTGTCACGAACGTCGTCGTCGCCTGCAGGAACGGATCGCCGGTCCAGCCGGAAGGGTCGTCCGGTCCGGCCGCCGCGTACGCGTCGGCCGCCCGATCGAACGCCGCTTCGGCGTCGCGGTCGCCGACGACTCGGGCGACGGCGACGTACTCGTGGCAGGCGGCGCGTTCGACCGGTTCCGATCGGACGTTCCGAAGATCGGCGGCGATCAGCGACGCCTGTGACGCCCGGTTCTTGCATCGACGGGGCTCGCCGACGATTCGGTGACAGACGCCGGAAAGAAGCAGCCAACTCAGCGCGTATCCCGCGTGCGTTCGCTCCTCGCCCTTGACTGCGGCATCGTACCGGCCCCCGACCCCTGCGAGGCCGGAGTACGCAGCCGTGGTGTACGCGTCGGCGGCGTCGCGGTAGCGGTCGGCCGCGAGTCGTCGGATCGCCTCGTCACGTCGCTCGTTCGTGCCCGGATCGTCCATGGACACACTACGGACCGATCCGGTAGGATCATTTCGATAGACGACCCCGGGGTCGTGTTTCAAGTGGGTGGGAGTCACAACTTCGGGTATGTACGACAACATCCTGCTGCCGACCGACGGCAGCGACGGGGCAGTCGAGGCGCTGGAACACGCGATTGCCGAAGCCGAGGCACACGACGCCGCCCTCTCGATCCTCTCCGTCGCAGACCGTCGGGTCGTGCTGGCGGCCGATCGAGACGACACCGAAGGCGTCAAAGCCGACCTTCGGGCAGAGGCCGAAGACGCGGTGGCAACCCTCGCCGACATCGCCGAAACCGAGGGCATCGAGACGAGTACCGCCGTCAGAGAGGGCGTTCCGTACCGTGAGATCCGCCGGTACGCAGACGACACCGGGATCGACCTGCTCGTCGTCGGCACCCACGGCCGAACCGGCCGAGAGAAGCGTCTCAACCTCGGTAGCACGACCGAACGGTTGATCAAAGGCGCCGGCCGTCCGGTACTCGTCGTCGATATCAGCGAGTGAACTACCCCTCTCTTCCGACGGTGTTTCGGAGCGTTCCGATCCCCTCGTAGTAGATCTCGATTTCGTCACCGACCTCGAGCAACCCGGGGTTTGCCGGGCTGCCGAAACTGATCACGTCGTCCGGTTTCAGCGTGAACCGCTCGGAGAGAAACGAGACCACCTCCCGTGGTTTGATGAACATGTTCTCGGTGTTGTCCGACTGCCGCACCTCGCCGTTTATCCGGGTCTCGATCTCCAGACCGATCGGATCGACGTCGGCGATCACCGGCCCGAGCGGTCCCGAGGCGTCGAAGGCCTTCCGGGCAGTTCTGCGCTCCTGATCGAGACAGTCCAGATCGTTGAGGATGGTGTATCCCTCGACGACGTCGTCGACGTCGGATTCGGAGACGTGTTTGCACTCTTCGCCGATCACGGCGGCGAGTTCACCGGCGTAGGTCAACTCCGAACTGAAGGAGGGATACGGAATCGGAACCTCGGGTGGGTGCAGCGAGACGGGCGGTTTGATGAAGAAATCGGGCTTTTCGGGAATCTCGTAGTTCATCTGTTCGACCTTCTCGCCGAAGTTCCGGCCGACACAGTAGAACACGGACGGCTCACACGGCGCGAGCAGGTCGTAGGACTCCGGTTCGTACTGCCCCGACTCCGTGGTGACCGTTCCGTCGTCGTACTCGCCTTCGACTACACCGTCTGCTGTCCGCACTCGTGCGCGTTTCATGGTCACGCTGATGGTGGCGGTGACTTATCAGTGCTGTTTGCCTTTCGCCGCCGACGGAACCCACGACGGACGGTCGTGGGCGTCAGTTACTTCAGACCGCCAGTCGTCGGAGGCCACATGAGCCGGTACGAGTTCGAGGGGGCGACTCCAGAGATCGCAGCGGACGCCTTCGTTAGTCGGGATGCAACGCTCGTCGGCGACGTTCGGGTCGAATCCGGTGCGAACGTCTGGCCCGGAACCGTCCTTCGGGGGGACGTCGATCCGGTCGTCGTCGGCGAAGACACACACGTCGGCGACAACTCGACCGTACACGCGACCGAAATCGGCGACAACGCGATGATCGCAAGCGGTGCTGTCCTCGACGATTCCTCGGTCGACGACGGCTGTCTCGTCGGCTTCAACGCGACGGTCAGCGACGTGTCCGTCGGGGAACGAAGCGTCGTCGCCGCCGGTGCGATCTGTCGGTTCGGGACCGAGGTTCCGCCCGATTCGTTCGTCTACGGCCACCCGGCACAGATCCGTCCGCTGGAGAAAACCGGCGTCGACGCCGAGGAGTTGATGCAGCAGTACAGCACCGGCGAATACCGCGACCTCGCCGAACGACACACCGATCTCTTCGAGTGACCGCTCTCGGTCACCGCTCGGCTCGATCACCGAGGACACCGAGTACGTCCGTCTCGTCGTCGAATCTCCACGCAGCACCGACACACTCCCGGGCCGTCGTCCGATCGACGCCCAGCGCCTCGAGTCCTTCCCGGAGCTTCCGTCTGGCGACCGCCCGCCGTTCGACCGCGGGACAGCCGGCGAATCCACTCGGTCGATCAGTCTCGCCGACCAGCCGCCGACCGCCCTCCGTCACGACCGTCACCCGTGCTCCGAGCCGCGTCGTGGCGTCCTCGAAGGACTCCGGCGGAGCCGCTCCACGTGGCCGTCTGAACCGCCCGGCAAGCGCCGGCACCGACCGCAGTGCGACGGTCGGTCCGAATCCGGCGACGTACTGCAGCGACCGGACGCCAAGGCAGTCGAGCAGTTCCCCGACCGGAAGCGGCGCCGAAAGCGTCGCCGCCGTCTCGGAGTGATCGATCGAGACGGCGATTCGGTCGAGGAGTTCTGTATCGCCCGCTGTCTGAGGGCCGTATTCACCCGTCCGAAGCACCGTCGAGACGACCTCGGCGACGGTGCTTCGTCTCGGGCCTCCCCGCGACCGCGCTCGTTCGTCGGCAACGGCGGTGAGTGCCGACGCCTCGACTTCGACGCGCCGAACCGCCGTCCGGCCGGTCGGGAGCCGACCGCGTGCCGCCTTCGCCGCCTCGACCACCGGCAACACGCTCGCTTCGCCGGGGTCGTCCTTCACGCTCACCGTCTCCGCGTGCCACCGGTCGCCGAATCCGCCGAGAAACGCCGGGATCCGAAACGATCCGACCGAGTCGAGCAGGTCGTCCTCGACGACGGTCCGTGAGCCACCCGTCCCGGCGCGTGCGGCGTCGACGGCCGCCGTTCCGACCGAAAGCGGAACGCTCGCCCGGAAACAGCTCCCCGGAGCACCCGACGCCGACGGGAGATGCTGTGTCGGATCGCCGAGTGCGACCGCGAGTGCATCCGCCGTCGTCTCTCGATCGGCGTCCTCGACGACCGCACATCCGACCGCCCCGGCGGCAGCGTGGACGACACTCGGATCCGGTCGTTTCGGTCCCGGGGTCGCCGCCGAGCCGAGACGGGCGGCCACCTCCGTCGCCGCGGCGATGCCGGCCGCCGTTCGTCGTCCGGGGGCGTCGGCTGCCTCCGCGTAGGCGAGCGGTACGAAGACGGCACTCGGACCGACGCTTCCGCCGAGAACCCGTGAGTCGAACCGCAACGCGGCGGCGAGTGCGGCGTAGCCGTAGGCGGCAGCCCCGGGCGGGAGCGGCCCGTCTGGAAACGACACCGGCGGATCGTCGCCGACGACGCGGCCGACCGCGGTGGTACCGTCGGCCGCGCGAGTGTGTGTCGTCTCGACGATCTGTTCGCCGATCGGCTGCGTCAGCGTCCAGGCTGCCGCTCCCACCGAACTCGTCACCAGCGCCCGCAGCGCCTCCCGGATTCGGGGCGGAACGTCGGCGTATCGGAGCCTACTCGCCCAGTCCGCGGCCCGCTCGACGAACGGTTCGGCGTGATTCGAGTCGCGGTCGACCGGCGCTTCGTCTCTCGATTCGCCGCCGGCGCGACGGTCGCTCGCTTCCCGGAGGCGGTCCACGATCTTCGGTGGTGACACGACCCGTCTGTCGGTTCCCTCTCGTATATCTGCTGTGGTGGATCAGCCGACCGGTTCGATCAACTCGGGTGAGTCGTTCGATGGGTCGTTGACGGCCGTCGAGACGGGATACGACCGCATCCGATCGTCGGGGTACGGATCGAGCGACACCGACCGGCCCTCGAGCCACGCCGACTCCTCGTCCGGATCGAGGATCACCGCCATCCGGTGGTGGAGCGGTTCGACGACCCCATTCGGCTCGGTCGTGATAATAGTGAACGTCTCGCGCGGGTCTGCCTCGCCCGTCGGGCCGTCGCCGGCGAATGCACCGAGGCCGGTCTGGAGTGTATCCGGCCGCCAGCGTTCATAAAGCCCTGCCATCGCAAACGGTTCGTCGTCGATCAAGGAGACGCGGTGGGGTCGTTTCCCGTCACCCGAACGGCTCCACTCGTAGAAGCCGTCCGCCAAGACGAGACATCGGCGCGATTCGTACGCCGACTGGAAGGCCGGCTTCTCGTCGACTGTCTCGGCCCGTGCGTTGATGTGAGCGCCGCCGTCGCTTTCGGCCCACTCCGGGATCAACCCCCACTCCAGTCGCTGGATCGTCTCCGGACTCTCCGACGTGATCACCGGCAGCGACTGACTCGGGGCGGCGTTGTACCGCGGCTCGAACTCGAAGGACATCGTCGCACCGAATCGCTCCTGTAGTTCCGCTGCCTCGGTGAAGAGGCTGTAGCGACCACACATACCTAAGATAGTGGTCGGCGGTCACTATACTCTATCGTCCCGACTCGATGCCGATGGTCGCCCGCGAATTTAACCCGAATGCCGACGTAGACCCGCTGTGGCGGACGACGACCCGACGTTTTCGATCGAGAATCCACCGGTTCGCCGGTTTCACCGGCACGGCGGGGTGGACCACGAGGGGAAGACGGTGTTCGTCTTGCACCCGACGGAGACGGTTGTGGATCTCGCCGACCGCGTCGAGGCGGTGCTTTCGGACGGTCCGTACCGGTACGGCGATTGGTTCGACCTTCCGATGCCGCTGTATCTGGTCCACGACGACGACACCGGCGACACGTTCCGTGTCGCGGTCCGAGACGGAACCGTCGAGTTCCACGCCTTGCCCGACACCGATTCGGCGGGACTTCGGGCACTGTACCGTCGGATCGACGGAGCGACGGACGCCGGTTGGCGCGTTGAGCGACACGACGGGTGAGTTTCCACCCGCAACCGACTTAATGACCGCAACCGTCGCTCCGGTATGAGCGTTTCTCGTGTCGTCGAACTCGAAGGGCACATCATCGACTCGGGGATGATGCAGGCGGTTTTCGGCATCATCATGGACATGGGCGGCTCCTTCGATGTCGAGGAGTTCGACATCGGTCGCCGGAAGGACGAGGAGTCCTACGCACGGCTATCGGTCACGGCCGACACGGCGGATGAACTCCAGCAGATTATCCACGAACTGCATCAAAACGGCGCGACGTTGACAGACCCGGACGACGCGACACTCAAACCGGCTCCGTCGGATCAGGTCGTCCCCCACGGCTTCTATTCGACGACGAACCACCCGACACAGGTCCGCTACGAGGGTGAGTGGATCGACGTCGACAACATCGAGATGGACTGTGCAGTCATCGTCGACCCCGACGGCGCCGAACCGACTGCCGAAACGAAGGTGCTAAACGCCGTCGAGGAGGGTGATCTCGTCGTCACCGGCGAGGCCGGCATCCGCGTCCAACCCCCCGAACGGCCCCGCGATTCCGAGGGCGCCTTCGGGTTCATGCAGGGCGGTGTCTCCTCTGAACGGCCCTCCGAATCGACGATCCGTTCCATCGCCGAGGCGGTCGAGGAGACGAAACAGGAAGGCGGCAACGTTCTCGTCGTCCCCGGCCCGGCGCTGATTCACTCCGGCGCACGAGAGGACCTCGCCCGACTCGTCGACGCCGGCTACGTCGACGCGTTGTCGACCGGGAACGGCTTTGCGGTCCACGACATCGAACGCGACCTCTACGGCACCTCTCTCGGCGTCAACACCGAGACGCTGGACCACGCACGGAAGGGACACAAACACCACATCTACGCGATCAGTGAGATCATTCGTGCCGGCGGCATCGAGGAAGCGGTCGAATCGGGGCTGCTCGACTCCGGTGTGATGTATCAGTGTGTCGAAAACGAGATCCCCTACGTCATCGCGGGTTCGATCCGTGACGACGGACCGCTGCCGGAGACGATCACCGACGCAATCGAGGCACAAAACGCCATCCGCGAGCAGGCACACGACGCGGATCTGGTGTTGATGCTCTCGACGCTTCTGCACTCCGTCGCGGTCGGCAACTGTCTCCCGTCGACGGCACGGGTCGTCTGTGTCGATATCAACCCGGCGACCGTGACACAGCTGCTCGACCGCGGCAGCGCACAGGCGGTCGGGATGGTGACCGACATCGGCACCTTCGTCCCGTCGCTTGCGGAGAACCTCCTCGACGACGAATCGTCGTCCGCCCCCGAGTGAGGATGGCACCGCCGAAGAACCTCGTCACCGGCGTCTGTGTCATCGTCGCCGCGCCGATCGGATACGGCGTCTACCAGACCGTCTCCCTCCTCGCCGGAGTCGTGGCCCTGTTGATCGTCGGCGTGGTGATTCCGCAGGTCTACGCCCAGGTCGCCGTCGAGAACTGAACCTGACGGCGGTGTCTCTGCGGCGACGGATCTGATGCCGAATCGAGCCCACGAACGGCGATCCGATCCGCCGACGACGGTAAATCAAACCGTGGGTTGATTATTACTGGTGTACAAAAGAAACTGTGTATGACAGCCACAGGCAGCCCATTTGCCCCCCACACGAGCGAGGACACACAGGCGATGCTCTCGGCGATCGGTGTCGACAGCGAGGCTGATCTCTTCGATATCCCCGATGCGGTTCGTTTCGACGGTACGTTCGATATCGACGGACTGGGCGAGCAGGCCGTCCGTGCGAAGGTACGCGACCAACTCGGTCGAAACGACGATCGGATCGAGTTCCTCGGCCGCGGTCACTACGATCACTACGTCCCGTCGGTCGTCGATTCCCTGTCGGCTCGTTCGGAGTTCCTGACGAGTTACACCCAGTACCAGCCGGAGGTCGCACAGGGATTCCTCCAGGCACTGTTCGAATACCAGTCGATGCTCGTCGAGTTGACCGGCCTCGGCGTCGCAAACTGCTCGATGTACGACGCGGCGACGGCACTCGGCGAGGCGGCCACCCTCGCCACCCGCCTGCGCGCCGTCGACGGATCGAGAATCCTCGTCCCCGAGACGATTCAGGAGGGCCGATACGGAACCCTCCGGAACTACATCGCCGGCCACGAGCTTCAGATCGAAACGTATCCGATGGACGACGGCAACGTCGACGTCGGCGCACTCGAGGAATTGGTCGACGACGAGACGCTTCTCGTCTACGCCGAGAATCCGACCGCCTGTGGGACGATCGAAGAGCGTCTCGAAGCGATCGGGGCGGTCGCCGACGGTGCGGACGCGCTGTTCGTCCTCGGGTCCGACCCGGTCGCGCTGTCGGTACTTCAGGAACCGGCCGCCGTCGGTGCCGACGTCGTCGTCGGCGAGGCGGCTGCCCTCGGGTTGCCGACCGCATACGGCATGGGACTCGGGCTGTTTGCCTGCCGGGAGTCGTTCCTCAGACAGGTGCCTGGACGGCTCATCGGCGCAGGGACCGACGAGACCGGACGACGCGTCTACACCCTCACCCTTCAGACCCGCGAACAGCACATTCGACGCGAGCGGGCGACGTCGAACATCTGCACGAATCAGGCCTGGGTCGCACTCCGGGCGGCGATGCACGCCGCGTGGCTCGGACCGGACGGACTCATCGAGTTGGCCGAATCCTGCATCGAGGAGGCCCGAGCCCTCACCGCGGAACTCGACGACCTTTCCGGCGTCAAGGCACCGATCCACGACCGACACCACTTCCGTGAGTTCGTCGTTCGGACGGACCAGCCGGCACAGGCCGTCGCCGACGACCTCAAAACCGCCGGGTACGCGGTCCACACCGTCGGAGAACACAAACTGCAGGTTTGTGTGACCGACACGAACGCCGACGCCGTCGATGGCTTCGTCGCCGCGTTCAGGGAGGCAGCACGATGACCGACGACTCCACGAACGATTCGACGCCGCTCGGATACGATCAGGCGCGGTGGACGGCCGACGAGGAGCGATACGAGCCGCTTCTCTCCGAGAAGTCCTCGGAGACGGTCGCGGTCGACTCCTCGCTACCGGACGACCTCACCCGCGATAGCCTCGAGTTGCCGGCCCCCTCCGAACCCGAGTTGGCCCGACACTACACCCGGCTCTCGGAGATGAACTACGGTGTCGAATCCGGACCGTTCCCGCTTGGCTCCTGTACGATGAAGTACAACCCGAAGTTCACGGAGGATCTGGCGGCCCATCCGAAGGCCTCGGTGCACCCCGATCGCTCCGATCGATCGGTCCAGGGCACACTCGAGATTCAGGCCGAGTTGCAGTCGCATCTGGCAGAGATTGGCGGGATGGACGCCGTCACGCTGCAGCCACCGGCCGGCGCCGCAGGCGAGTTCACCGGCATTCTGATCGCGCGGGCGTATCACGAACACAACGGCGACGACCGAAGCGAGATCATCGTCCCGGAATCCGCCCACGGGACGAACTTCGCCTCGGCGGCGATGGCCGGCTACGACGTGGTCACGCTGCCCTCCGCCGAGGACGGTCGCGTCGATCTCGAGGCACTCGAGGCCGCGCTTTCGACGGAGACGGCGGCGCTCATGCTGACGAATCCGAACACCCTCGGCCTGTTCGAGCAGGACATCGTCGAAATCGCCGAGATGGTACACGACGTCGGCGGGCTGCTGTACTACGACGGGGCGAATCTCAACGCGTTGCTCGGTCGCTGTCGCCCCGGCGACATGGGATTCGACGTGATGCACTACAACGTTCACAAGACGTTTGCGACGCCCCACGGTGGCGGTGGCCCCGGTGCCGGTCCGGTCGGCGTGACGGCGGAACTGAAGCCGTTTCTCCCCGACCCGCACGTCAGACAGGCTGGTGACGACTACGAGACCTACACCCCCGAACACACCATCGGAAAGGTCCACGGCTATCAGGGCAACTGGCTCGTCGCGCTGAAGACCTACGCCTACATCGCGCGTCTCGGCGACGAAGGATTGACCGACGCCTCCGCGAAGGCCGTGTTGAACGCCAACTACCTCGCCTCTCAGGTCGACTACGAGATTCCCTTCGGGCCATTCTATCACGAGTTCGTCGCGAGTGCCGGCGAGCAGGACGCCGCCGACGTCGCAAAGCGGATGCTCGATTACGGCGTCCACCCACCCACGACGAAGTGGCCGGAGATCGTCGAGGAGGCGCTGATGACCGAACCGACGGAGGTCGAAACCAAGCGAAGCCTCGATCAACTCGCAGCAGCCTTCAACGCCGTCGCCGCCGAGGACACCGAAGCGATCGAGTCGGCACCGAACCGCGTCGCCGCCCGACGGATCGATCAGGTGTCGGCGGCCAGAAGCCCACGGCTCTGCTGGCAGAATCTCGGAGACGACGACGAGCAGTAGTCCGCCAACTACGCCGTCTCGGCGATGTCGTGTTCGGATACCGTTCCGCCGAGTGTCCGTTCCAGCACCGTCGGTACCTCCTCCGGTCGGACGTCGGAGTACCACTCGTTTTTTGGCTGGACTGTGAGTGCCGTTCCACCTTCACTACAGAGACCGAGGCAACTCGTCGTGTGGACCGACACCGACGACCAGAACAGCTCTCAGTCGCGGAGCCACTCCTTCACCGCCTCGGCGACGGCTTCGCCCTCTGCGTCGGCACAGCAGGCGTGTTCCTCCCGATCCGTCGTGCAGACGAAGACGTGGGCTTCGAGCGGGTGATCGTCGGTACGCCGCTTCATACGCCCGTTCCCGTCGACTTGGACGTTTCCGACGCCGAGTTCGACGTCCCGTGACGAGTGTGCAGCCACCCGTAGCTTCCGGCGACGATGCCCCACAGTCCGGCCTGACTCAGCGCGACCGTGCCCTGGAATGCGGCAACGAGGTCGACCGGGGCTTCTCCGGGCGCAACGAACGTCGGCGTCACGTTCGGAACGACCAGTACCATCACCGCGACCGGAAGGAGCGCAAGCGTCGCCGCGACGACGGCGTGGTGACCACGCGATTCCAGCCGACGATATCCGGCGATGGTAGCGACGGAGACGACCGCTCCGACGAGCATCAGGCCGGCGTAGATGCCGAGCCGTAGGTCAGTCCCGAACGCCTGTTCGGCACCGGGTGCAGCCGGTGGCAACACCAGCCACGGCGTCACCGACACGGTGAGAAAGCCGGCTCCGGCGAGAACGTATGGCTTCAGCCGATCCGTCCCGGGCAACGACGGTTCGAACAGGTAGAAACACACTCCGAACGCTGCTCCAAGAAGAATCCCCCACAGGATCCCACTTCCGACGCTGACCACCGCGGTTGTCGTTTCACTCACAAGATGTTCGTGGCCGCCGTGTGCGGCAGCCTCGTGCCCGTGGTCGGAGTGGCCATGATCGCCATGTCCGTGATCGGCGTGGGCCAGCCCCTCCATATACTCGATCAGCGGATTGCCGACGATGGCGAGATAGAGCCCATAAAAGACTCCGGCGACTCCGCCTGCGGCCACGCCACGCTGGAGATATCCGAGAATCATCTCAGTGGCAGGTAATCCCGGCGGCGTGACGGAAATTGTGCATCGCGTCGTGTGCGAGTGGCTCCTGTAAAAACAGGAGCGTAAAGCCGATTGCCGAGGCGACGGCGACCCCAGTGACGATCTGTGCTGCCGACAGCTCCGACCCCGCAGCGTCGATTCGCCCGCGTACAGTGTCGCTCATGAAATCTAATTTGTGTTAGAACAAATCCAGTTGTAAAAGTTCCGGTGACAGAACCACGCCGACACACTCGACCGATGCCGTCGAACCTTCGTCGGTCGGATTATGGACAAGAGCGTAGCACCGGATGTCCGATTAACAGGCGCAGTAGTACTCTCGGTCGCTGAATTCGGTCTCGATGAGCCGCATCGTCGGCCCGGGATCCGACGGACGGTACACCGCCGTGGTCAGTTCGTCGTGGTTCTCGACATCCCCCGTGACGATCGCTCGCCAGTCGTCCTCGTCGAGTCGATCGGGCACCGGGTGAGCGCTCAAGAGGGCGAGATAATCGCGCAGATACACCCACCGTTTGTCCGTGATCTCCGGATTGGCGTCGAAGGATTCGCCGATCGTGTCGGCGTACGCCACGGCCGGGAGGTCGGCGCCGGCCTGAATCGGCAGATCGATCCACTTCCAGGGGCGGGTGTTTACGTCGATGAGGAGGTATTCCTCGCGTCGGTCGTCGTAGAGAAACTCGGCTTCGCTGATGCCGTGGTATCCCGAGGCCTCGAGGATCTCGAGTCCGTTCGTCTCCACCGCCGGTACGTCGGCCGTCTCCACCAGACACGTCGTTCCCACGGACGGTGGATAGACTGCCAGTCGGTTCCCGACCATCGTGATCGCACGTTCCGTCCCGTCGGCCGGAACGTACGAGGTGAGCGTGTAGAGATCGCCCTGTTCCTTCGGAACGAACTCCTGTGCCAGAAGCGAGAGGTCGGCGCGTGATGCTTCCGTGAGCACCGAGTGATACTCCTCGGGGGTCTCGGCGACGACGAGGTTCGTCCCGAACTGCTCCTCGAAGCGGCGTTTGAGCGCCGGCTTGACGACGAGGGGAAAGCCGAGTTCTTCGGCGGCGACCTCCGGATCGGTTTCCTCGAGCCAGTACGTCTCCGGAATCGAGACGCCGACGTCGATCGCCCGGCGGTACAGGGCGGATTTGTCCAACACGCCGTCGACGGTTTCGAACTCCGCAAACGGCAACCGTACTCCGTCGGGCGTCGACCGCGCCAGAGCCAGCGCCCACTCGTCCATGCAGGGAAACGCCACCGGATCGGCTCCGAGATGGTCGACGAGGGTCTCCATGTCGTCCCGAAAGCCGTCCTCGTCGTCCAGTGGATACCGGATCGCTCCCGCAACGTCGACCGCATCGGAGTACGGGGCAACCCCGTCCGGCGTGCGGTCGAGGGCGATGACCGGCACCCCCTGTGCATCCAGCGATCGTGCCACACCCAATCCGGTGATGTGTGCATTACAGACGATGGCCGGCGGTCGGTCGTAGGACCGGTTCTCAAGAACCCCACAGAGGTCCTCGAAGGAGTGAAACGTCGAGGCCATACTCCTCGACATTTGTCCCTGTAACAAAACGATGCCGCCGTCTGGTGTCGAACCGACACAACCCTCACTCCAGAAACGCCGTCAGTGGGTCGCCGGAGTTCGTCCGCGTCGTCGCGACGAACTCCTCACGGACCGTTTCTCCCCACGTCGCCGCCCCGTCGAGACACGCTGCCACGTACGACGGAATCGGTTCGATGTTCGGATCGGTTTTCATACCGGTCGTGGTCACGATCAGTTCGTGGTCTTCGATGCGGGACCGGTCGTCGCCGTCGTACGGCGCCACGTCGTCGATCGGTACCTCGATGAGCCGATACCACCGCTCTCGTTCCCGAAACTTCCGGAACTCCGCCCGCCTAATGTCCGGTATCACGATTCCGTTCAGCCACGCGTCGTCGTCTCGAACCGCGTTTGCGACCGCACACGCGGTCTCGTCGTCGCTTCGCCAACTCGTCTGCTGGTTGAATATTCGACACAGGCCATCCACCCGTACCGGCACTGCTCGCTTTGCTGCGGATTCAGAAAACGACCGGAGTGCGGACGGCTGGAGCAGACTCCCGTATCCGATCACCGCGATCCGTGGACGATCAGCGTTCATAAACGACCTGAGGCGGCCAGCACAAACAGTTCTGTCCCTCGGATCCGATTTCCTATCGCAACATGTGGTTTACCCATCGCCACCGAAGTTCGGCTCACTGCCCTCTCACGCGCCTTGCGGCCGTGACGAGCGGGGTATGCTTCACTCGGGGAGCAAAGAGACCGACTGGTTTCACGTGGTCGACTGCATCGGGAGCAGATCGCTGTCGGCGGGCGTTCGACCGATGCAACGGGCCGACTCAGGCGCGCGTGTCGATGCCGTCGATCTGGATGAACCCGTACTCACAGTCCGGACAGGCCCACTTTATTTTCCGTCCCAGATGCAGTTTCGTACTCGCAGAGCGGTAAAACTCCTGTTCGCCACACTGTGGACAGTCGTCGTCGCGTGAGAGTCCCATACCGGGGTCAACGGTGGGATCGAATTGTGTTTTGTGGTTCCTGTGGCGGCGCCCCCGGCCACTGTTTAAGTAATAAACGTCATGTGGCGATATCGAATGCGTCGTCGTCACGCAGGATCGTCTTCGATCAGTTTCGCGGCGAGTTCGATCGCCTCGACGGCCGTTTCGCCCAGAACGTAGGCGATCGGCTCGATTCCGAAATCGCCGGTGTGGTAGACGACGCGCGGCACCGATCCCCGATTCTCGAAGGCGGCTTCGAGTCGCGCTCTGCGGTTTTCGTAACTCGCGTCGAACTCGAGCGGCTCGATTCCACGGTTTCGGGCGGCATCGAGGAGCCCCTCGCTGGTTGCGAGGTTGACCGCACCCCGGAGCGAGGGGTCGACGCCGGTCGCGGCGAGGATCATTCCCGCCACGTGTTCCGACGCGCCCAGTTCGGGGTCCGAGGGGACGTTGATCCGGCCGCGCATCGCGTGCAACCGGCCGGGAACCGCCGCCACGTCGAGTGCGCCGTCCGCATCCGGGAGTGCGGTTCCGAGGTTCATCCCGACGTTCGGGACGTGGTCGACCAGCGCGGGGGTGTTCGCCGCCATCCGCGCCGCGTTCCTGACCGACGCGATCGCCGCCCGCTCGGCCTGTAGCTTGGTGTCGCTTCCGCGAACACAGAGATCACAGCCCAGTCCCTGTAGCGCTGGCATCTCTGCTTCGTGGACCGCACAGATCGGCCCCCGATCCTCGAAGGCCTGGATCAGTTCGAGGATCTCCGCGAGTGCCTCGTAGTCGTCCATCGTCCCGGCGGCGAACCCATCGGCGATCCGTTCGACCGTGTCCTCGAACCGCGGATCCTCGACGAACCGCTCCTCGACCGTCACGTTCCCACCTCCGTAGTTGCTGACCGATGCCTGTGTCACCCCGAGTCGATCGGCGATCTGCTGTTGGGTCATCCCGCGTTGTTTCAGCGCCGCCGCGAGCCGAACCCGCAGCGTCGGGAGGAACCGTTCGACGACTATCTCACTCGGCAACTGCAGGGCCATACGTCATCCTCGGTCGGTTCGCCTTTCAATTGTCCCCCTGACCGATTATAAACGATTAATATCGATTAGTTATATATGCCCCGAGAACGGTGTTCGACGTAATGACGGCGGAGACGTACACGGCCTATACGGAGGACCGCGAGGAGCCACGATTCACCGACTGGCTGCGCGAGCGCTCGGAGCCAGCCTTTTCGGAGGCGACGCAACACCCGTTCATAAAAGAACTCGGCGCCGGGACCCTCGACCCCGACGCATTCGGCGAGTATCTGATTCAGGATTACGCGTTTCTGGAGTCACTCGTCGGTGCCTTCGGCTTCGCCGTCGGGACGGCCCCTGGGATCGCTTCGAAGCGGCCGCTGATCGAATTCCTCGACGTCGTGACCGACGAGGAAAACGACTACTTCGAGCGTTCCTTCGAGGCGCTGGGCATTCCGCCGGAACGATACGCCGATCCACAGAAGACGGAGACGACCGCCGCATTCGTCGATCTCCTCGAGCGGGCGGCCCGCGAAGGTGGATACGCCGAGACACTCGCCGTGTTGGTTCCCGCGGAGTGGATCTACGAGTCGTGGGCGGTCGCGGCCGCCGAAACGCACGGCGATCCGACCACCGATCCGCCGAGCGACGGCGCGGATCTGCCCTTTTATTACGCCGAGTGGATCGATCTCCACGCGGTCGCGTCGTTCCGTGACTTCGTCGGGTGGCTCCGCGGCGAGTTGGATTCGATCGGCCCGGAACTTTCTCCACGGCGACAGGAG
This sequence comes from Natronomonas sp., assembly GCA_040409725.1. GTDB lineage: Archaea > Halobacteriota > Halobacteria > Halobacteriales > Haloarculaceae > Natronomonas. The sequence goes on along the minus strand of JARWGK010000070.1, from coordinate 591 downwards.
ACGGTCGCAGGGCTGTTCCAGCGGACCGTCGATCTGGAGGTCGCCTTCTTCGATACACACTATCCCGAGGGCCGATAGATGGTCTCGACCGCACTCGTCCTCGGGATCACGGTTGCGACCGTCGCGACGTTCACCGCGATCGGTTTGCTGGCCGCACGGGGGAAAGTCCGATCCGTCGAGGATTTCATTTCGGTGCGAAACTCCGCCGGCAGCGGGACGGTGACGGCGACTGTCGTCGCCTCGATGATGGGCGCCTGGATCATCTTCAGTCCCGCGGAGGCCGGCGCAGCCTTCGGCGGCCTGCCGGCGATTCTCGGCTACGCCATCGGCAGTGCGATCCCGCTTCTGTTGTTCATTCCCGTCGGCTCCCGAATCCGTTCGGTGATGCCCTCCGGTCACTCGCTCACCGAGTTTGCCTACGCGCGATTCGGTGCCACGATGTATCTCTTCGTCCTCGTCGTCTCGGTGTTCTACATGTTCATCTTCCTCGCCGCGGAGATGACCGGAATCGCCGGTGCACTCTCGTTGATCGCCGGCGTGCCACAGTGGCAGACGGCACTGCTCGTCGGCGCTTTCGTGCTCGTGTACACC
>JARWGK010000069.1:0-11028 GCA_040409725.1 Natronomonas sp. | reverse complement strand
CCGTCGCCGTAGATTTTTGTCACCGCCGGTCGTCGCCGAGGACATGGAGTATACGACACTCGGCTCGACGGGTATCGAGGTATCGCGGCTCTGTCTCGGCTGTATGAGCTTCGGCGATCCGGACTGGCGACCGTGGGTACAGGGCGAGGAGTTCGGCCACGACCTCGTCGAACGGGCGCGGGACCTGGGAATCAACTTCTTCGACACCGCGAACATGTACTCACTCGGCGAGAGTGAACGAATCCTCGGACGAGCACTCGAGGGGCACCGCGAGGAAAGCGTCGTCGCAACGAAGGTGTACTTCCAGATGCGTGAAACGGATCCAAACTCCGGCGGCCTCTCACGGAAGACGATCGAACAGGAACTGGAGGCGTCCCTCGACCGCCTCGATATGGAGACGGTCGATCTCTATCAGATCCACCGCTACGACTACGACACGCCGATCGAGGAGACGCTGCGGGCACTCGACGACGCGGTTCGACGCGGACACACGCGCCACATCGGCGCCTCCTCGATGTGGGCCCACCAGTTTGCCGACGCCTTGCACACGAGTGAGCGACTCGGCCTGGATCGGTTCGTGACGATGCAGAACCACTACAACCTCGTCTATCGCGAGGAAGAACGGGAGATGCTTCCGCTGTGTCGGCGGGAGGGAATCGGCGTCATGCCGTGGAGTCCGATGGCCCGTGGCTACCTCACCCGGCCACACGAGGCATACCAGACCACAGAACGCGCCCAGACCGACGACCACGCGACGGAACACCCGTATTCGGAGGGTGGCGGCCGGGAGATCAACGAGCGCGTCCAGGAGCTAGCGGCGGAGTACGGCGTCTCGATGGCACAACTGTCGCTGTCGTGGCTGCTCCACAAGGAGTGGGTCGATACACCGATCGTCGGTGCCTCCTCAATCGAACACCTCGAAGAGGCCGTCGAAGCACTGGAGATCTCACTCTCCGAAAGCGACATCGCCTACCTCGAGGCGCCCTACGAGCCGGTTCCGGTCTCCGGCCACGAGTAAGCGACGACTCCGGATTTCGTCGAACACCGCGGCGAAGCGATCCGACTGCGGTACCCACAAGCCGGCGGAGACCCTATCGTCGACATGGGTATCCTATCGATGCGGTGGCGCGACCTGCTGTTTGCGCACTGGCGGGTCGATCCGGAGACCGTCGCCCGTCGGCTCCCCGACGGACTGTCAGTCGACACCGACGACGGTGACGCATACCTCGGCGTCGTCCCCTTCGTGATGGAGTCGATCGGCGTTCGTGGCGTCCCGCTCGGACCGTCCTTCGGCGAGTTGAACCTCCGAACGTACGTCGTCCCCGAGGACGGCAACACGCCGGGGGTGTACTTCTTCAACCTCGACGCCGACGACCGCCTCGGCGTCTCGATCGCCCGGTCGCTGTTTCGGTTGCCCTACTACCGCGCCGACATGACGGTCGAAACGGACGGGTCGGGAACCGATCGGACGGTTCGGTTCCGGAGCCGACGGACGACGCCCGCTGTCCCACCGGTACGGTTCGACGCGAGCTACGGACCGACCGGCGCGTTCGAGACGACCGACCCGGGGTCGCTGTCGTCGTTTCTCATCGAGCGATACCGATTCTACGCGACCGACGACGACGGACGGATCTACTACGGCGACATCGAACACGAGCCGTGGAGACTCGCGCCGGCACGGGCGACGTTTCGGGACAACACGCTGTTTCGAGCGAATACGTTCGATCCACCCGTCCCGGCGGCCGACGAACCGATCCTGTCGTTTGCTGCGCCGATCGACGTGACGGCAGACCGGATCCGTCGACTGTAGGGAACCGATCGAATGACACGGGGTACTTATGCGACGCGAACGGAGTATCCGATAATGGACGAACGCGACGACTCCGGCGTCGTCGAGGCCGAGGGGCCGTTCGAGGAGTCACTGACCCCAGCGGTTCGCCCGGCCACCGACGGACACTCCGGGACCGGAGGCGACGATGACGATGCGGCGGACATCGATCCGGCGGAGCTGGCCGGGCCACGACAGACACTCGAACCGCTGATTCAGGTGGTCTGGACGCTCCAGTCGTCGATCTCTGCGCTCGTTTTGGGGGCGATTGCCGGTGCAGCGTTCACCATCCTCCCAATCGGTCGACCGCTGTACGGCATCGGGGTGTTTGCCGCCGTCCTGCTCGTCGGTGGGATCTTCGCCGTGCTCAGATATCGGGTGTGGTGTTATCAGGTGCGGACGGATTCGCTGTACCTCCGTCGGGGGGTGCTGACGCGGATTCAGACGGTGGTTCCGTACGTCCGGATCCAGCACGTCGACGTTCGTCGGGGACCGATCGAGCGGACGTTCGGACTGGCGACGACCGTCGTGTACACGGCTGGCTCACGCGGTGCGGACGTCTCGATACCGGGGTTGACCCCGGAGCGTGCGGAGGATCTACAGGATCGATTGAAACGGCTCGCGATCGCAGCGGAGGGTGAAGACGCGGTTTAGCGATGAAGCTCAGCCCACTGTCGATTCCGTACCGTGCCGGTGAATCCGTCGTGAGACTGGCGTGGGTGCTCGTCATCCTCGTCGTCGGCTCACAGTCGATCTCCGGAGCGGCGGGAATCGGCACCGCGGTCGTCGTCTGGTTCGTCGTCGCACTCGCGTACCAACTCGTCTACTACCAGCGATTCGACTACGAACTCACGGACGATTCACTCGACATCAACTCCGGGGTGGTGTCGCGCCGACAGCGGGAGATCCCGCTCAGACGCGTCCAGAACGTCGATATCAGCCGAAACGTCATCCACCGGATGGCCGGTATCGCACAGATCAACCTCGAAACCGCCGGTGGTTCCTCGACCGAGGCAGCGCTCCGGTACGTCGACATCGAGGAAGCAAATCGGCTCCAATCGGAGATCGGACGACTGAAACGCGGCGAGTCGACCGAAGCGGAACCGGTCGAACACGAGCAGGTGTTTCAGATCACGCCGAAGGAACTCGGGTTGCTCGGTATCGTCGGGATCGACCTCCGACTTCTGTCGTTCGTGACCGTCCTTTTGCCGCTTGTCGCACCCTCGCTTCGGGACCGGTTTGCCGACCCGCTCGTCGGCCTCGCGGTGACGGCACCGCTCGTCGCCGGTGCAGTGATCGCCGGAACGGCCGCAATCAGCGGTCTGCTCGCCGTGGCCAACTACTATGGATTCACCCTGCGCCGTTCCGAGGACGAACTGCTGTACGAACGCGGCCTGTTGCAGCGGTTCAGCGGCACGATTCCGATGGAGAAGGTGCAGTCGCTGAGCATCTCCGAAAACGTGATTGCACGCCGCCTCGGCTACGCGTCACTCGCCGTGGAAACGGCAGGGTACGCCCCCGGAACCTCGGGATCGCAGTCAGCCGTGCCGCTCGCAGAGCGTCCCCGGGTCGTCGAACTCGCGGCCTCGATCGAGCCGTTCGAGGACGTTTCCTTCGAGCGACCGCCGAAGCGTGCACGCGAGCGGTATGCCTTCCGCTACGTGTTGATCGCCGCGGCCGTTCTCGGCGTCGCCTACACCGTCGACCGCTTCACTGGCTTCACGTTCGCGTGGTGGGCCGCCGCCGGACTGTTCGTCGTCGCCCCCGTCGCGGCCCACCTGAAGTGGTTGAACCTCGGATACGACGTCCAGTCGGAGTACGTCGTCCTCCGTGAGGGGTTTTGGACCCGCACGACGACGATCGTTCCGTACTACCGCGTCCAGACGGTCCTCGACTCACAGACGGTGTTCCAGCGGCGGCGATATCTGGCGACACTCGTCGTCGACACCGCCGGATCGAACGGCTTCACCGGCGGACAGCCGCGTGCGCTGGACATCGATGCCGCCCGTGCCGACCGGCTTCGGGAGGACGTCGGCGACAAACTCCAAGAAGCCGTCGCGCGACGCCGGACGGAGCGACGACGCGAACGACTCGAAGCGATCGAAGCGAGCGACATCGAGGCGTCGCCGACGGATTGACCGCGACCGGTTTCGGCCTGCGTATCTTTTTACGCGAGGCGGTAGACGATACCACATGGCACGAGAGATACGACACGAGGCCAACGGACCGGATATCTTCGACGCCGACGACATCGCAGACCACGGCGGAGACATCGCGATCTGTCGCTGCGGTCTCTCCGCGAACCGCCCGTTCTGTGACGGTTCACACAAGGCGACCCTCGACGAAGAAGACGGCGTCGTCTACAGATACGACGACGGAGCCGAACGTCGAATTGTCGAGGGCTTCGAATTCGCCGACGAGTAGCCGGCCACACTGTGGAGGAGTTTTATTCTCGGGAGGCGTAGCCGTCGTATGCAGTACGACGGCGCCGTGATCGATCTCGATGGGACGGTCTACCGCGGTGGGGAACTGATCGACGGAGCAACGACGGCGATCGACCGACTGCGAGGTGATGGCATCTCCGTGCTGTTTTTTTCGAACAATCCGATCCGGTCCAGACAGGAGTACGCAAACCACCTCTCGGAGTTCGGAATTCGGACGGACCGACACTCGGTGCTGTCCGCTGGCACGGTGACGACGCAGTTTCTCCGCGAGAACCACGCCGACGACGCGCTGTTCGTGATCGGCGACCCGGGTCTCCACAGACAGTTCGACGCGGCGGGGCTGACACAGACCACCGATCCCGGCTCGGCCGACGTTCTCGTCGTCTCCTACAACGCCGAGTTCGACTACGACGACATGGTCGACGGATACCGGGCGCTTGCCGCCGGAGCGAGGTTCTACGGGACCGATCCCGACCTGCTGGTTCCGGAGAGAGAGGGGATGAAACCGGGGTCGGGGGCCGTCATCCGTGCCGTCGGCGGCGTTCTCGACCGAGAACCGGATGCGATCCTCGGAAAGCCGTCGGCGGCAGCCAGAGACGCCGCCTTCGGGACGCTCTCGACCGATCCCGAGCGGAGTTTCGTCGTCGGCGACCGACTGAACACCGACATCGCACTCGGCGAACTGGCCGGTGCGACGACGATCCTCGTCCGGACGGGGGTCGACGGTGATCGAACGCCGACGGACCCCGAGTACAGTCCGGATCACGTCGTCGACTCCATCGCCGACGTTCCGGACGTCGTCGGCCTGTGATTCGGTGTGGTAACGTCTGACGAAGGTTTATATACGTGGCCGCCAGAGTGACGGCTATGAGGGACGATCACACACCCTACGACTACGGCGATGCGGAGACCGAAGCGATCGGAGACGGACCACGACACGAGCGACAACACGGCGCCGATACGGTCATCGTCGACGGCGCGGCAATGAGCTACCGACAGTACGTCACGGTCGACGAAGAGTGACACGGCACCCGACTGTTCCTTCCATCCGATCGATCACCGAGCGATAGCCGTGTGTTTCGACCGCCTCACGATTCGTCGTTTGCTTCCTCCGCAGGATCGGTCTCCGCATCGCTTTCCTCGGTCGTCGTCGGCTCGATGAACAGGTACGCAAACGCCGCAAACGCGATTCCGACGGTCAGTCCCGTCTCGACACCCAGCCGAACGTCGCCGAGTGCCGTCCCGAAGACGACCGTCGAACCGAATGCGAGGAGAAAGAACGTTCCCGCCCGGGTCAGGTCGTTTTCGAGGAGTGTTTTCATTCGGGGTGGGCGTCCGCGAGGCGTCTCCGGCGGTCAGGCCTCGGAGTCGACGTACTGGTCTTCCCAGTCGCGGCGGGCATCGATCTCGCGCTGCCCGCGTCGGGTGAGTGTATAGAAGTTCGTCCGTCGGTCGCGCTGTCCTTTCTCGACCAGTCCTTTCTCGACGAGGGTGTCGAGATTCGGGTACAGTCGACCGTGGTGGATCTCCTTTTCGTAGTAGTCCTCGAGTTCCTCCTTGATCTTGAGGCCGTGTGGCTCCTCTTCGCCTGCGATCACGTACAGGAGGTCTCGCTGGAATCCCGTGAGGTCGTACATCGGTATGTCTGGATACGTGTTACTGTGTCGTTTGCTTAAACATATCGGAATCGGGTGTCGAATTCCATCGTAATTGGAACCAACAGGGTCCATACGACCGGTTCGTGACATCCGTGGTAATGACAGTATATCGGAAACACTGCCGTATTATGTCCTCTTCGTGATCTGAGGCGTGTCTCCCCCCGCGAGCCGTATTCGAGTGCTGGGTCCGCTATCGCCGGATTATAGGATCTGCTGTGGTGAGATGTCTCCGGCGCTCGGCTGAACGGAGTCACGACTCGACACCACATAAGAAGCAACCCGACCGATGAAAAGCACGATCGGGCGCTTGCCGCCCTGAATTGGTCCCCGCTGACGCTTCGGCCCTCCAAGCGAAGCGTCACGTGGACGATGTAGTCATCGAAATATAAACTTACCGCAACAGCAGTGTCGTTCGGGCGACGACAGCCGGCCGAGTCGTTCGACACACCCCAAGGCAGGAGCTTTTGGTTCCGGACGGCGAAGGCGTCGGTATGAAGGTCCGCGGCCGGCGAGAGTGTCAGAACTGCGGCCAGGAGTGGTCGTACTACGAAACCGGTGAAATCACCTGTCCGGCGTGTGGGAGTATCCGAAGCGTCGGAACCGACGACCGGAGTCTACACACCGCCTCGGCGGTGACGCTCGACCTCGCTGCCGTTCGTGACTCGATCGACTCGGATTCGACCCGAGCCCTCGCGGAGGAGGCCGTCGAGGCGTGCCGACCGTTCGTTCGAAAGCATGGCTTCGTCGACGGTGGTGACCTGCAGCCGCTTTCCGATACGTATCTCGCAGCCGTCGAACTCCAGACCGTTGCCGGCGAACTGTCGCGGAGACTGGAGACGACCGAGTCGGAAACGTACTACTTCCACGAACTGCTGCGAGCCGACCGGGGACACCGACCGCCGCCCGAGGCGGTTCCCGAGTCACTGCGGGCGCTCAGGGGTCTCGCCTGTGCGGAGGCTGTCGATGCCTACCGCGGTGATCTGCGCCGGTACGACGACGAACGCACACAGACAGACGGGCGGCTCGATCGGGTCCTCGAGCGGCTCGACGGCCACGTTCGACGGATTCAGGCCCTCGATGGCTACGTGTCGCCGACCGAGGCAGAGCGACTCGTCGACGCCGCGTCGGCGCTCGGCCGATACGTCGCCGGTGAAACGGCAGCACTGGCCGTCGCCGCCGACCACCTCGATCGTCTCCGATAGGGCCTCCGAGGGAAAACCTACGAACGGCTCGGGGCCCAACAGACCGTATGCGACTCTGTGACGTCACATTGCGGGAGGCAGCACAGCGCCCCGGACGCGAGTACAGCCCTGACGACCGTGTCACGGCCGGCATCGCGCTCGACGAACTCGGCGTGTCGCTCCTGCAGGCCGGATATCCGGCCGCAGGCGAACCCGATGCGGAGACCGTACGCCGACTCTCGGCGTCGGCCGCGGCCGACATCGTTGCCATCGCACGAGCGGTGAGCGACGACGTCGAGGCTGCAGCGGCTGCCGACACCGACATCGTCGAGGTGTTCGTTCCGATCTCGGATGTTCAACTCGAACACGTCTACGGTGACGACAGAGCAGCGGCGTTCGATGCCGCCGAAGCGGCGCTGCTCCGTGGCCGGGAGATGGGACTCGACGTTCGGCTCACGCTGATGGACGCCTTCCGTGCCGAGCCGTCCGACATTGCGGCCGCGTTCGGTCGATTCGATTGCCCGATCGTGCTGTCGGATGCAGTCGGAGCACGGACGCCACCCTTCGTCGTCGGGTTCCTGCGAACGCTCGCGGAGTCGGGGATCGACCTCGACCGCGCCGGCGTCCACTTCCACGACGACCTCGGCTGTGCGACGGCAAATGCCATCGTCGCCGCACAGATCGGGATCGACCGCATCGACGCCAGCGTCGCCGGAATCGGTGAGCGTGCCGGCAACCCAGCGATCGAAGAGCTGATCGTCGCGGCCGAAACCCGCGGCGAGGCCACCGGAGTCGACTCGGACCGTCTGATTCCGACCTGTGAGACGGTTCTGGACGCTCTCGACGAGCCGATCGACGACCGGAAGGCGATTCTCGGCGCCGATGCGGTGACACACGAGGCCGGTCTTCACACCGATGCGATGCTGTCGGATCCATCGACGTTCGAATCGTTCGATCCCTCGGCGTTCGGCGGCCGGCGTCGACTCGTCTTCGGGTCGGCGACCGGACGGGGGGCAGCCCGACAGCTGTTAGAGCGGGTCGACCGGTCTCCGACGGAGGCAGACATCGATCGACTTCTCGAACGACTCGAAGCGGAGGGGCCGATCGAGCTGGACGCGGCGCTCGAGCTGGCCGAAGTGGTGTAGCGAGCAGGCGGTGACGCGTTCTGTGACACCGTTCACCGCACGACGGCAGCGGTGCCACAGCGACTCAGTCGGGCACAGGGGGGCTGGTCTCGTGTTCGTATTTAAAGGTAGGCGTCGAACAGACGAACGACGAGATCCCGGTCGAAGGTGTTCTCGGGGATCGCCTCGTGCCACTCGGCCGCCCGAATCGACGGATCGGTCGCCGACGGCGCCGTTTCCTCGACCGGCGTTGCGAGGAACGTCAGGAAGGTGAACTGATAGGAGTCGTCGCCCTCCCCACGCAGAAACGTCTGCTCGGCGATCGCAGCGAGGGTGGTAACGTCGGCTTCGATCCCCGTTTCCTCGTACACCTCTCGGGCCGCTCCCGCCGCCGGGGGTTCGCCACACTCGAGACGGCCACCGGGCACCAGCCAGCCATCCTCTTCCCGAACCAGCAGGACGGATCCATCGTCGACGACGAGCGCACCGACGCCCCATCCGTCGCGGTCGCCACGCTCGATCGCCCGATCGAACCGCTCTGTGTCGAGTTCGATTCGATCACGCTTGTGGTAGACATCCTCGTACCGCCGGAGCAGTCCGTCGACCGAAGGCTGTGAGCACATCAGGGCAGTGTAACGTCGATCCCTTCCTGCAGACTTGCGGCCTTCACCGTGTTGTACAGGAGCATCGCCCGCGTCATCGGTCCGACACCGCCGGGCACCGGCGTGATCGCTGCCGCCTTCGGTTCGACGCTGTCGAATTCGACGTCACCGACGAGTTCGTACCCTTTCTCGGTGTCTGCGTCGACGCGGTTGACGCCGACATCGATGACGACCGTTCCCGGTTCGATCATCGATCCGTCGATGAACTCGGGGACGCCGGCGGCCGCGACGACGATGTCGGCGTTCCGGGTCTTTGCTTCCAGATCCGTCGTCCGGGAGTGACAGACGGTCACGGTTGCGTTGCCGTCCGGTGCCTTCTGTAGCAGCAGGTTCGCAAGCGGCTTTCCGACGATGTTCGATCGGCCGACGACGACGGCGTCTGCACCCTCGGTATCGACGTCGTACGCCGAAAGGAGCTTCTGGACGCCGTGGGGCGTACACGGACGGAATCGGGCCGATCCCGCCACCAGTCGACCGACGTTCTCGGGGTGGAAGCCGTCGACGTCCTTGATCGGATCGATCGATCGAATCACGCGGCGCGTGTCGATTCCCTCGACGAGCGGCATCTGAACGAGAATCCCGTGCACCCTCGGATCACCGTTGAGGTCCTCGACGGCCTCGTACAGTTCCGAGGGGGGTGCATCCGGATCGATGTCGACGTGGATCCCGTCGATCCCGACCTCGGCACAGTCCTGTTGCTTCATCGAGACGTACGTTTCACTTGCGGGATCGTCGCTCATCAACACCGTTGCGAGTCCGGGTGTGACGCCCCGCTCGTCGAGTGTGTCGATCACGGCCGAAAGCGACGACCGGATCTCCGCTGCAACCGACGTGCCGTCGATGTGCTCTGCCATTGTCGGATACCGACGGCCGAGCGCAATCAATCGTTCGTGTTGTCCTCGCTCCGCCGTGGGGAGTACGCCTCAGAGCGACGATTCGAGCACCTTCGCCGCCGTCAGGATCGGATCCCACGTCGTGTTGAACGGCGGTGCGTATGCCAGATCGTAGTTTGCGACCGCACCGACGGTCGCACCCTCGGAGATCGCAGCCACGACCGCGTGGCTCCGGTGGACGGCGCCTTCGCCGTAGCCCGAAACCAGGCTGGCTCCGAGCAGACGCCCGGAATCGCGGTCTGCCGTGAGCGTCACCGTCACGGTACCACCCTCGGGATAGTATCCGGCCCGTGATTTCGCCTCGATCGTCTCGGTGACCGGATCGAACCCCGCCTCCGTCGCGGTGGCCGTATCCAGGATCCCCGTCCGGGCGGCCTCCGTCTCGAAGGCCTTCACCGCCGCGGTTCCGGCGACCCCCCCGCCCTCCGTCGGCGTCCCGGCGATCGTCCGACCGATCGCCCGTCCGTGACGATTTGCCGTCAGCGCAAGCGGGACGTAGACCGGCTTCCCGGTCACGACGTGTTCGGCCTCGGCACAGTCCCCGGCGGCGTAGACGTCCGGCGCACTCGTCTCCCGGTAGGCGTCGGCCGCGATCGCTCCGGTCGGCCCGAGTTCGATGCCGGCGGCCTCGGCGAGATCCGTTCGGGGACGGACGCCGGTTCCGAGAAGCACCATCTCGACCGGACTCCGCTCTTCGCTCGTGACGATGGCCTCGATCCGATCCGTTCCTTCGAGTTCGGTCACCTCCGCCCCGAGTCGCAGCGCCACGCCCTGCTCGCGGAGGTGGTCGGCGACGACCGAACTCGTCGCCTCGCTGAATGACTTCAGAATCCGGTCGCCGCGCTGGAAGAGGTGTACCTCGAAGTCGTTCTCTGCGAGGGCTTCTGCCATCTCGACGCCGATGTAGCCGCCGCCGACGATGCCGACCGGTCCGCTGCAGGTCTCCAGAAACTGACACGCCGGTCCGCTGTCCGGCTGTTGTAACTCCGTCTCCTCGCGGGCGCGGGCGACGTATTCCCGGAGCTCCTTGCCGTCGCTCATCGATCCGAGCGTGTAGACGCCCGACAGTTCGGTTCCCTCCACCGGCGGTTCCGTCGCCTCCGACCCCGTCGCGATCAGCAGGTGGTCGTACTCGACTGTGACCGCTCCGTCGCCTTCGGCCGTCACCGTCCGATCGTCGGTGTCGATCGAAACCACGTTGTGGCCCGTCCGGAGGTCGATATCACGCTCCTCTCGGA
>JARWGK010000068.1:0-11166 GCA_040409725.1 Natronomonas sp. | reverse complement strand
TTCGATGTGTTCCGGTGTCGTCGATCCGGGGATGACAGTCGAGACGGCGTCGTGATCCAGGATCCAGCGGAGGACAAACGTCGGCAGCGACACGCCCTCGGGGGCGATCGATTCGAGGCGGTCGGCGGCTTCGAGGCCCGTCTCGAAGGGGACGCCGGCGAAGGTTTCCCCGACGTCGAAGGCCTCGCCGTTTCTGTTGAACTTTCGGTGGTCGTTTTCCGGGAACTCGGTATCGGCCGACACCGCACCGGTCAGGAGACCGGAGGCGAGGGGAACGCGAACGATGACGCCGACGTCCCGCTGTGCTGCAAGCGGCAAAAACGTCTCCTTCGGCCGCTGTCTGAGCGGGTTGAAGATGATCTGGACGGTCTCGACGCCGGGATACTCGATCGCCTTCAGCCCCTCCTCGACGCGTTCGACGCTGACCCCGTAGTGGTCGATCGCTCCGGCCGCCGAAAGCGACTCCAGCGCCTCGAACACCGACGGCTGGTAGTAGACGTCCGTCGGCGGGCAGTGCAACTGAACCAAATCGAGTGACTCGACGCCGAGGTTCTCCCGAGATCGATCGACGAATCGCCTCAGATTCTCCGCTGTATACCCCGATTCCGTGTGTGGATCGAGCCGTCGGCCGGCCTTCGTCGCGACGGTGATGTCACCGGCAGCGATTTCTTCGGCGAGCGTCTCACCGAGAATCGACTCCGAACGACCGTCGCCGTAGACGTCGGCCGTATCGAAAAAGTCGATCCCGGCGTCGACGGCGGCCTCGACGGCCTCGACCGCGGTCGTTCGATCCACGTCCCCCCAGTCGCCGCCGATCTGCCAGGAGCCGTAGCCGATCTCACTCACTTCTCCGACGTTTCCGAGTGCTCTGTGTTGCATCGATCGTCTCGTATCTGTGGCCGACCGATGATAGCTCCTGTGCTGGACCGCCGGACATCGGGCAATTAATCGCCCCCGGATTCGAGACATCTACCGACGCCGTCGCGCGACGGGAGGACAATCAGGAATGGACAGGGCCGTTCTCGGCTACCCCGTTCGAGGCCGAACCGGCGTGCGGTCGCTTGCAGCACTCAGCGGGGCCGTCCTCGCGGCAGCGATCGGACTCCGGTACGCTGCGGCTCTGTTGCCGCTGTCGCTTGCACTCCTCGGCCTGCTCGTTTCGGTCTGTGCCGCGGCGGTTCTGGCCGGCTACCTCTCCTGTGTGCTCGTCAGTCCCGACGCGTCTCCGCCGACGCCGCCGCTTCGGGAGGTGGTCACCGCCGGGTTCTCGACGCTTGGACTCGTCGTCGTCGCCGTTCTGTGGCCGATCTCGATGCTGCTCGTGACGATCCTCGCCCTCGAGGAAGGCGAGGCGGCCGGAAGCGGGGAGTCGGTCCTGTTTCTCGTCGGATCGACGGGTGCCTTCCTGTTGTTTCTCGCCGTGAGTTACGTCCTCCCGGCGGTCGTCGGGGTCGGACGACGAGAGGGGCGGCTGACGGCGGCGCTGGATCGCCGACGGCTGCTTTCGATCCTCCGGGACACCGGGTACCTCCTCCGGTGGGTCGTCGGGTTTTCTGTGCTCGTCCTCGCCGGTGGGCTCTTCTCTCTCGTCGTCGAGTCCGGCGGCGTCGTCGGGGTCGGCGCGTCGGTCCTCGTGGCGTACGGACTGCTGGTTGGCACCCGGATTCTCGGGATCGGGTACAGGGAAGCCGATCCGGTCTGAGACGCCTCAGACGTTCGGCACTTCCGACGGCTCCCGTTCGATTCGGCGGTTGTGCAGCGCCTCGCCGGTTTCCGCATCGAAGACGTGAATCGCGTCTTCGGGAACGTGTGCATCGACGCTGTCGCCGGCCTCGATCCGGTGGAACCCGCCGGCGGTTGCGACGATCGTCTGCGTGTCGATGTCGACGCCGCGGTCCTCGGTGAAGCCGAGGTAGACGACCTTCTGATCGCCCATCGGTTCGACGACGTCGACCGTCGTCGAGAGCGTGTGTTCGTTTCGGCCCGACGGGTCGACCTCGATGTCCTCCGGCCGAATGCCGAGGGTGACCTCGCTTCGGCCGCCGATTGCCGATTCGATGTCCTCGGAGATCGGATACTCGAAGTACTCACCGACGAGCGTCCCGTCCCGGTGGCTCACCTCGAAGAAGTTCATCGAGGGGTCGCCGATGAAGCCGGCGACGAATCGGTTTGCCGGCTGGTGGTAACACTCGATCGGCGTTCCGACCTGCTGAAGCCGCCCGTCGTTGAGGATGGCGATTCGGTCGCCCATCGTCATCGCCTCGGTCTGGTCGTGGGTGACGTAGATCGTCGTCGTGCCGAGTTCCTCCTGGATGTGCTGGAGTTCCGTCCGCATCTGTGAGCGGAGCTTGGCATCCAGATTCGACAGCGGTTCGTCCATCAGAAACACCGCCGGCTCTCGGACGATCGCTCGGCCGAGGGCGACCCGCTGTTGTTGGCCGCCGGAGAGATCCGCTGGCGTTCGATCGAGTAACTCTCCGATACCCATCATCTCGGCCGTCTCGCCGACGCGTGAGTCGATCTCCGAGTCGGGGAGGTCGGTCGACTCCTCCAGCCCGAAGGCCATGTTCTCCCGGACGGTCATGTGTGGATACAGCGCGTAGGACTGAAACACCATCGCGATGTTTCGTTCCTTCGCGGGAACGTCGTTGATCACCCGTCCATCGAGACGGATCTCCCCGGAGGTGATCGTCTCGAGGCCGGCCACCATCCGCAGCGTGGTCGATTTGCCACAGCCGGATGGACCGACCAAGACGAGGAACTCCCCGTCCTCGATGTCGAGAGACACGTCGTCGACGGCGACGACCTTGCTCCCGTCGTCCTCTGTGAACACCTTCCGTACGTGATCCAGTTCGGTATGTACCATGGTTAGACTCTCACACCTTCTGCGAACTTATCCGCAAACAGGACGTAGACGATGAGCGTCGGTAGCGCCGCGATGAACGCACCGGCCATCCGAAGCGGGAAGTCGACACCTTCGAGTGCCTCTCCGAGACCCGAGAGAATAAGTGTGACTGAGGCCGCGGGATCGCTGACACTCCGGATGAGTATCAGCGAAAACAGGAACTCGTTCCAGATCTGCGTGAACTGGAAGATGAACACGACGGCGAACATCGGAACGGAAAGCGGCAGCACGATCCGGCGGTAGATGCTCCACATCGAGGCCCCGTCGAGCTTTGCGGCCTCGATCATCTCCCAGGACATCGTCTTGTACTGAGCTCGAAACAGCACCGTACAGATCGGGATGCCGTAGGCGGTATGCGTGACGATCAGTTCGATCATCGTCGCGGCCCGCTGGCTCAAAAACGGCAACCGGTCTTCGAGTGCCACGTACACCGTCCAAAACTCCGAAAGCGGGATGATCACCGCCTGATACGGGATGAAGATGCCGGCGATGAAAAGCGAGAAGACGACCATCTTGCCGCGCCACTTGGCCATCGTCAGCCCGTAGGCGGCCATGCTCCCGAAGATCGCACAGAGGATCGTCGCCGGGATCGTGAATATCAGGCTATTGACCATCCCATGAGAGAGCGCATCGAAGGCGAACTGCCACTTTTCGAGGGTGAAACCGCCGGGACCCGGTGGAACGAAGGGGAAGGTCTCCCGCAGCGCCTGACTCGTCTTGATCGACGTGACGAGACCGCTCTGCAGCGGCAGGAGATAGAAGGCGGTCAGGAAAAGCAACGCGGCGTAGAGGCCGATGGAGCGGAGCAGCGAGGAATCCTCGGATTCCTCTGCTTCCGCAACGCGTTCGGTGTTTACGTCAGTATCCTCGCTCATAGGTTCCCCTGTTTGTGTTGTTGATACAGATACGGTGCAATCACGGCAAGCGACAGCACGAACAGGAAGATGGCGATCGAGGCGCCGTAGGCCCACTCCTGTCGCTGAAACGCCTCACGGACCATCTTCGTGGCGAGGATGTCGGCACCGCGACGGGGCCGCCACCCCCAGATCGCATACAGGAAATCGAAGGCCTTCAGCGCGAACAACACGAGGACGACCGCCGCACTCACCATCGCCGGCTTCAGCTGTGGGATGATGACACGCCAGTACATCTTGACCGTCCCCGCGCCATCGACCCGTGCCGCCTCGTATTGGTCCTTCGGGATCGCCCGGAGGGCGGCCAGATACACCACCATCGTGTAGCCGCTGAACTGCCACATGAGGGCGAATATCACCGACCCGAGCACCAGCCGTGGATTCCCGAGCCAGCTGTACGGCCCGAGACCGACGAGACCGATCGCCTGGTTGATGATCCCGAAGTTGAAGTTGTACATCCACAGCCAGAACTGCGCCGTGACGATGAAAGAGAGGCTAAACGGCAGCAGGTAGATGGTCCGAAACGCTCGTCCGAACCGGATCTCGCGGTCGAGCAGTATCGCAAGCAGGAGACCGACGACGAGACAGACGAGCGTGAAGACCACGAGGAGGACGAACGTGTTGCGGGTTACGGCCCACATCTGTGAGTCCGAGAGCATCGCCCGGTAGTTGTGCAGACCGAGATTCGAGTAGTCGATCGCACCGAAACCGGAGTACTCCGTCAGCGAGATGACGAAGTTCCAGCCGATGGCGGCGTAGACGAAAAAGCCCATCAACAGAAACGGCGGCAGCCAAAACGGCGCGGACTGCACGAAGTCGCTGTCGAGGAACCGACGGAGGCGAGAGCGCTCGCTGCGCCGTCGGGTGGCTGCCGCATCGCCGGTGACGACGCCGCCGTCCTGCCGCAACGCATCGTCGTCGGCGTCTCGCGTCGCATCGGCGTCGCTGGCCTGTAACTGCCGAAGTCGGCCGACGATCCATCGAAGAGGGGACACAGTTGAGTTCCGTTACAGCGCGTTCAAGAAGCCTTCGGTCGCGGCGTCGACGTCGTACGGAGCGAGGAACGTGTCCGCGAGGATATCGGCGAGATCAGCCTGCTGACTCGGGGTCACGGCCAGTCCGTGGGCGAGCGTCGGCGGCCGGCTGTCGGCGTCTTGGAAGTCCTCGATCGTATCGACCAGGTAGTCGCTGAACCTGCTCGTGTCGACCTCCCGCGTCGGGATCGAGCCTTTCAGGCGGTTGAACTCGATCTGTGCGGTCTCGGAGCCGGCAAATCGCATGAAGGCCTGTGTTCCCTCCGGCGTCGGGTTGTCGGCGGGGTAAATGAAGGAGTCGATGTGGAAGCCGTACATGTCCTCCGTTCCCGGGAACTGGATGCGGTCCCAGTCCTCGCCGTACTCCAGTCCCTCGGCGACGTAGGCACCGGCGGCCCAGTTACCCTGGTGGATGAAGCCGGCTTCGTCGGCCATGATCCGCTGGTTGGCCTCGGTGAATCCGATCTCGGGGGCATCCTCGTTGATGTACGAAAGCAGCTCCTCCATGTGTTCGAAGGTCGAGCGAATGGCGTCCTCGCCACCGCTGCCCTCGATGAAGTTCATGTAGTTGTCGACGCCCTGGGTGCCCTGCATGACGACGGCGAACAGCTGAAGGACGATCCACGCCGCCAGTCCGTTGACGTACGGCTGTGCGTCGGTTTCGCTTTCGATCGCATCGAAGGCGTCGATGAGCGCATCGAAGTCCTCGATGTCGTCGGGGTCGACGCCGGCTTCCTCGAGCACCTCGACGCTGTAGAAGAGGTCGTTCATCCGGTGGGAGCCGATCGGAACGGCGGCCATTCCGCCTTCGAACTCACACAGCTCGGCCACCTCGGGAACGTGTGCGTCGAACAGCCCGGCTTCTTCCCAGACCTCACTCTCGATGTCGCCGAGGACGCCCTCGTACTGCTGGAGGTTGTTCCCCGGCCATCCGGCGAAGGCCGACGGCGGGTCGCCGTCACGGAGGCGGCTCGCAACCGACGCGTCGAGTTCGACGTTGCCCTCGCCACCGATCGCCCGGAAATCCCGTTCGACCTCGGGGTGTTCTTCGGCGAATGCATCCTCGAGTGCTGCAACGGCCTCGGCACCGTCACCGCCTGTCCAGCCGTGCATCAGCTCGACGGCACCTTCGGCGTCGCCCGAACCTGTGTCGTCCTCGCCGGCACAGCCCGCGAGTCCGATCATCCCTGCTGCACCGACCGTCTTGAGGAAACGACGTTTACTGAATTCTGCCATGCGTGTGCTATTTTTTTACTCGGTGGTATATAATGTTTTTTCAATACGTATTGTCAGAATATCAACACGGGCGGAGGAGTCGATCTATTTATATACCGTCGTCGGAGCGATAGCACGGACTGGACGACGATACCACACTCTATTTATAAACGTTTACGATCCGAAGATTCGTCGCAGGGCACCGGTAGAATGATCTGCGGCCGGACGGAACGTCGGGGAAATGAGTACGATCGTCGACTACGAACTGTTCGAGGTGCCGCCCCGATGGCTGTTTTTACGCGTGGAGACGAGCGACGGGACCGTCGGATGGGGGGAACCGGTCGTCGAGGGGCGGGCCAAGACGGTTCGGACGGCCGTCTCGGAACTGTTCGAGAGCTATCTGCTCGGCGAGGATCCGGGGCGGATCGAGGACCACTGGCAGGCGATGTACCGCGGTGGGTTCTACCGCGGTGGACCGGTGTTGATGAGCGCAATCGCCGGCGTCGATCAGGCTCTTTGGGACATCAAGGGCAAGCAGTTCGGCGTTCCGGTCTACGAACTGCTCGGTGGACCGACGCGGGACCGGATTCGCGTGTATCAGTGGATCGGCGGCGACCGCCCGGAGGCGGTCGGCGCTGCCGCCGCCGAGGCCGTCGACAACGGATTTCGCGCACTCAAAATGAACGCCACGGGCGAACTGCGGCGGATCGACACCCCGGCCGCGGTCCGGACCGCCGAGGATCGACTCGCCGAGGTGCGGGAACGGGTCGGTCCCGAGGTGGACATCGGCGTGGATTTCCACGGTCGCGTCTCCAAGCCGATGGTGAAGCGACTCGCTGCCGCACTCGAACCGCACGAACCGATGTTCATCGAAGAACCGGTGTTGCCGGAGCACAACGACCGGCTTCCGGACATCGCGGCAGGGACGACGATTCCGATCGCAACCGGCGAACGGATGTTCTCGCGGTCGGATTTCAAACAGGTGTTCGAAAGCGGTGCCGTCGACGTCGTACAGCCGGATCTCTCACACGCCGGTGGGATCACGGAGGTCAAAAAGATCGCGGCGATGGCGGAAACCTACGACGTTGCACTCGCCCCACACTGTCCGCTCGGTCCGATCGCCCTCGCGTCGTGTCTCCAGGTCGATGCGATCGCACAAAACGCGTTGATCCAGGAACAGAGTCTCGGCATTCATTACAACGAGACGAGCGACGTGCTGGATTATCTGGAACGGCCAGAGGTGTTCGAATACGAGGACGGCTACGTCGAGTTGCCGACTGAGCCCGGATTGGGGATCGAGATCGACGAGGCGCACGTTCGGTCACAGGCGACGGAAGACGTCGACTGGCACAACCCCATCTGGCGGAACGACGACGGGAGCGTCACGGAGTGGTGATCGGAGGATGACCCCATTAGATTCGAACGACACGGCCGTTCGGAACCGCCTCGACGGGGACGTCGCCGTCGTCACCGGATCGACGCGCGGTATCGGCGCGGAAATCGCCCGCCGGTTCGGACGCGAGGGGGCGTCGGTGGTCGTCTCGGGTCGCAGCACGGAGACGGGCACCGCCGTCGCAGAGGCGATCACCGAAGACACCGACGGCCGGGCAGCGTTCGTCGAAGCCGACATGCGGGATCCGGACTCCATCGAGGCGTTGATCGCGGCGACCGTCGACCGCTACGGCGAGATCACCGCGTTGATCAACAACGCGGCCGCCCAGACGGCCACCGGAGTCCGTGACACCACGCTCGAAGACTGGAATCTCGTGATCGAAACCGGGTTCCGGGGATACTGGCTCGCGGCCAGGGAGGCGATCGAACACATGCCGGAGGGCAGCAGTATCGTCAACGTCTCCTCGAATCACGCCTTTCTCACGATGCCGGAGACGTTTCCGTACAACGCCATGAAGGCCGGAATCGACGGCATGACGCGGGCGATGGCCGTCGAGTTGGGGCCGCTTGGAATCCGCGCCAACAGCATCAATCCCGGGTGGGTCGAGGTCGAACGGACGCGTCGAGAGCTTTCCGACGGTCGCTACGAGACGGTCGAGGACCTCCATCCGCTCGGACGACTCGGCCATCCGGCCGACGTCGCAGCCGCGGCGGCGTTCCTCGTGAGCGACGACGCCTCGTTTGTTACGGGAAGCACGCTGCTCGTCGATGGAGGGCGGACAGCTGTCATGGAAGACGAACCGTTTCTGTCCTACGCCGACCGGTCCTGATCGGTCTGTGGCGGCATCAGTCGTCGCAGGCGAGCGTCGCCTCGCCGACGCCGGGCTGTGAGGAGACGCTGATTTCGAATCCGTCGGAAGAAAACGAGACGGTGAGACCCTCGAACCGGCAGTGATACTCACCCGCGTGTCGTCCGTCGGAGCGAAGACGAATCCGTTCGGCCACGAGTGACGCCTCCTCCAGTAACTCGACCTTGCGGTAAGCCGTCGACTTCGGGATTTCACAGCGTCGGGCGAGTTCCGGAACCGTTCCGGCGGATTCCGCGATCGCAGTGAGCAGGTCCCGACAGTCCGAATCCTCGAGTGCCGTGAGCACTACCTCTGGGTCGCCGACGGAGCGATCCGAACGCTGTTTATGCCGGTCGTCGCTCTCCCAACCGGAATCTGTTGTCATGATGGTGTCGGAATTGGGGGCTACAGCGGAACGAACCGTCTCCCATACAGCTTTGGGTAATTATATACCGACACCTCACGGCTCCGATTCGGCGGAACCACAGCACCGACGCCTCACTCGCCGTTGCCGACGATTTCGGGCGTTCCGGTCAGAATTCCGCGGAGATTCGTGAGCGGTTCGCCGACGGAGATTCCGTGTTCGGTGATCTCGTATCGGCGCAGCGTCCGCTCGAAGTCGCTCGTTCGCTTCTTCAGAACGCCGATTGCCTTCCGGAGTTCGCCCTGGAGTTCCAGATGTCGGAGGAAGACGATGTTGTCGGCGAGATAGCTCAATTCGCCGTCGGTGGCCCGGAACTCACCCGTGATGTTCGACGTTTCGTCGATCAGAATCGACGTGACGCCACGGCGCTTCAGGTACCGTCCGAGCGAGTGGAGTCGTCGTCTGCTGTTCTCGCCCTGAAGCGTCAACCCGTAGCCCTTGATTCCGTCGATCATTACGATCTCGGTGTCGTTGGCTTCGACCTCCGTACGCACCCGGTGGGCGAACTCCTGTGGCGAACTCGCAAGCGCCTCGACCTCCTCGATCCGAAGCGTGCCGCGTTCGACCATCCGATCGACGGGAATGTTGACCGATTTGGATCGCTGCCGGAACGTCTGTTCGTTCTCCTCGAACAGATACACGACGGAGCGGTCGCCTCTGCCCGCCGACTCCTTCATGAACTGCGTTCCGAGGGTCGTCTTTCCGACGCCGGTCGGGCCGCTTATGATGCTCACCGTCGCTCGCTCTATTCCACCGTGGAGCAACTGATCGACCTCGGGAATCCCCGACGACAGCGTTCCGTCGGCCGTTATTTTGGACACGTCGGTCACGAGTTCCGGAAACACCACGACGCCGTCGTCGGTGATCCGGAAGACGTGTTCGCCGCTTCGGGTACCGGAGCCACGGAACTTCGGAACGGAGACGGTCCGTCCGTCGGAGTCGGCGGTGAGATGGATCGTCCCATCCGTGATGAACTGGAGTTCCTTCGTCAGCCCTGATCCGGTGTCCTGTGAGGTAAAAAGCGCCGTCCCGCCGTGTTGTTTCAGAAAGCGCATGAATCCGATTATCTGCTTGCGGAACTGGTATTCGTCGCTCGTCAGATACTCGAACTGGGTGATCGGATCGACGACGATCCGCTCGGGATCCGTCGCCTCGATCGTCTCGATTATCTGTTCGGTGATCGGATCGGCCTCGACGTCGGCCGGTTCGAAGATGTCGTAGCTTTCGTCCTTGCTGAAGGTATCGGCCGTCGGGCCGAGGTCGAGAAACGACATCGACTCGACGTCGAACCCGAGTTTGCGGGCGTTCGCCTTCAGATCATCGAGATCCTCTTCAAGATTGATAAAAAGCGCCGTTTCGCCGGCGTCGACACCGGCCTGAAGAAAGTGGAAACCGAAGATAGTTTTTCCCGACCCCGCTGGACCGTGGAGGAGGTAACTCCGGTCCGCGATCAACCCGCCCTGAAGAACCGTATCCAGCCCGTCGATTCCGGTCGGAAGACGCGTGTGTTCCATGTTGTTCGTGAATCGAACGGCACCTATTTCAATGATCCGACAACGAACTGTAGGAATGACAACATTTTCGCTTCCCGAACTATTTTCACCGCCCGATACCGAGCGGTGATACGTTCCACACCGCAGCCACGGACGACCGGAGACGCCGGTCGCGGCGACGCGATCCGAATGGTGTCGCCCCGTCGATACGATCGAATCATGTACACCGAAACCACGCCCCCGTTGACGGACGCAACCATCCTGTTGGTCGCACGGGAGGGTAACAACCGACGACTGCTCTCGGAGTGGCTGTCGGGTGAGGGGTTCGACGTGGTCGTCGCCGACGGTCCGGAGGGACTTCCGGAGACGTACGATCTGTGTCTCGTCGACACCACGTGTTTCAGGCAGGCGAAAGGAGAGTTACAGGAGCGTCGAACGGCGGCCCAACCGGTCTTTCTGCCGCATCTGCTGTTGCTTCCGGCGACGGAGGCGGGGCGAAATCAGCCGGACGTGACGGCTCTCGTCGACGACGTCGTCGAACTGCCGGCCGATCAGACGTCCCTTCGGAAGCGGATCGACAACCTTCTTTTGACG
This sequence comes from Natronomonas sp., assembly GCA_040409725.1. Lineage (GTDB taxonomy): Archaea > Halobacteriota > Halobacteria > Halobacteriales > Haloarculaceae > Natronomonas. Next base: position 347 of record JARWGK010000068.1, on the reverse strand, counting down.
CGACAGACCGCAAAACAGGCCAAGGAACGGACGGATCTGTACCAGGAACTGGTCGAGACGATGCCGGATGGGCTGTTGCTCGTAGACGGCGAGGAGATCGTGTACGGAAACGAGGCCGCGGCGCGACTCTTGGCCGTCGAGAGCAAGACGGACCTCGCCGGACACTCGGTTCTCGACTTCGTCCCACCGGCCGAGGTGGCGGCAGTCACGTCGCTTCTCGACGGCATCCGATCCGACGCCCGCGAGGACACGGCCCTCGAGACGACCCTCGAATCCTCGACCGGTGCGTCGGTCGCGGTCAGGTTGACCGGCGTAACCGCGACGTACGACGGCGAACGGATGGTGCA
>JARWGK010000067.1:0-40038 GCA_040409725.1 Natronomonas sp. | reverse complement strand
GTCGAGTTCACGCTCCCCGACACCGGGTGGACGCTCGTCGGGTTCGGTGACGGTCGAACCGACGTCGTCGCCGGTGCATCCGGCGGTTGCCGTCACGGCCGCCCCGGTGAGACACAGCAGCCGCCGTCTGTTCATACCGTAGGAGAGATCCACCGAAACAAAACGCTTCGGTGTCCCCGCGGTGGGTCGACCCGTGGAGAGCCCGGAGCGCGGAAGTCACACCCGATCGGAAAGCCAGACGAACGGGCGGACGGGCAGAAACACGTAGTCCTCGTCCGGATCCCAGTTCATGAATCCGAGGCTGTTGGAGACGACGGAGACGCTCGAAGCCCCCATCGCGATCCCTGCCAGTGCCGGATTGAGTAGTCCGATCGACGCGATCGGAATCAGCGTCACGTTGTAGGCAAACGCCCAAAACAGGTTCTGTCGGACCTTCGAGATGGTGCCGTCGGCGATCCGCATCGCCTTGATGACATCCGCCGGATCGTCACGCATCAGCGTGATGTCGCCGCTTTCGATCGCGACGTCGGTTCCGGAGCCGATCGCACATCCGATGTGTGCGGTCGTCAGCGCCGGGGCGTCGTTGACACCGTCGCCGACCATGATCGCCCGCCGTCCGTCCGCCTGAATCTCGGTGATCGCGTCGGCTTTATCCTCCGGTAACACCTCGGCGTGGACGTTCTCCGGTGGGATTCCGAGTTGCTCACCCACCGCCCGCCCGGTTCGTTCGTTGTCACCCGTGAGCAACATCACCTCGAGGCCACGGGACTGCAGCGCCGTGACCGTCTCTGCCGCGGTCTCCCGGATGGTGTCTGCGGTTGCGATCACGCCGATCGGTCGGTCGTTCAGCGCGACGAGCATCGCCGTCTTGCCGTCGGTCTCGAGTCGCTGCATCGTCTCCTCCAGCGGCGACGGATCGATCCCTGCATCCCGGAGCAGCTTCCGGTTGCCGACCAGGACCTCGCCGCGCGACAGCGTCGCCCGGATGCCGTGACCCGGAACGTTCTCGAAGGCCGCCGGCGATTCGACCGCTATGCCGCGTTCCTCGGCACCGGCGACGATGGCCTCGGCGAGTGGGTGTTCGGAGCCAGATTCGGCACCCGCAGCCAGCGACAGGAGGACGGTTTCGTCGATCGGTTGTTCGGCCGACGCGACAACACCGCCGTCGGTGCGCCCCGTGTCGCCGTCCGTCGAGGCCGCCTCCTCGATCGGAACGACGTCTGTCAGCCGCATATCGCCGTGGGTGAGCGTCCCCGTTTTGTCGAAGACGACCACGTTGATCCCGCGGGCCTTCTCGAGGATATCCGCACCTTCGAACAGGACGCCGTTTTTTGCAGCCACCGTCGATCCGACCATCGTCGCCATCGGGGTTGCGAGTCCGAGCGCACAGGGACAGGCGATCAAAAGCGCCGAGGCCAAGACGACCACGGAGAATTCGAAAACCGGAATCCCGACCTCGGCCCCGGGGACCCCGAGCGACGGCCCGCCACCGACCGGTTCCAGAAGTGGGATCCACGAACCGACCGTCGAAGCGACGCCGTACAGCGGCTCCGGAAACAGGAACCACAGCATCGACCAGACGACCGCGTTGAAAATGACCGCCGGAACGAAGTACGCACTCACCCTGTCGACCAGTCGTTGAACGTCCGGCTGTCGCGCTTGTGCCTCCTTGACGCGCTCGACGATCTGCTGGATCGCCGTTTCCTCGCCGACGTTCGTCGCTTCGACGTAGAGCAGCCCCTGTTCGTTGATCGTCGAACCGATCACCTCGTCGCCCGCGGTTTTCCCGACGGGGACGGACTCGCCGGTCACCATCGATTCGTCGACCGCGCTTTCTCCATCGACGACGACGCCGTCGGTCGGAATCTTCTCGCCCGGACGAACCTTCATCACGTCGCCTGTGGTGACCGATTCGAGCGGGACGACCACCTCCTCGTCGTCTCTGATGATCGTCGCCTCCTCGGCTTGCATCTCGAGTAACTCCCGGAGTGCCTCACTGGCGCGGGCCTTCGAGCGAACCTCGAGCCAGACGCCGAGGTAGATGAACCAGAGGATGAAGGCCACCGCCTCGTAGTAGAGGCCCCCCTCGACGATGCCGAACAACACGGCCGTGCTGTAGATGTATCCGGTCGACGTCCCGACGGCGACGAGCGTGTCCATGTTCGCCTGTCGGTTGTTCCGCAACGCCGTGTACGCGCCAGCGATGAAGTGGCGTCCGAGCGTCGCCATGAGGAGCGTCGCCAGACCGAACTCGACGACGTCGAACCACGCCGGCAGGAAGTCGACGAGGAACATCTCCAGCATGACGAGGGCAAACGGTGCGGCGAGGACCCCTCCGATGATCGTCCAGCGCCGCTTGTGACGCAGTTCGGCCTCGACCGCCCGTTCCCGCTCCTCGGTCAGGCCTCCGCCACCACCATCCGTCGGGCGGTCGGGGTCGTAACCGGCGGCCGAAATCGCATCACAGATCTCCGACAGCGAGGTGTCGTCCGGGTTGAACTCGACGGTCGCTTCCTCGGTTGCGGCGTTCACGTCGGCGTCGAGAACCCCGTGGACAGACTGGATCGCCGATTCGTTCGTCCCGGCACAGCTCGAACACGACATCCCGCCGATCCGAACGGTTCGTTTCGCTCGCTCCGGATCGTATCCGGCGGCTTCGACCGCCTCGTAGATGCGCCCGAGGGAGACCGTCTCTGGATCGTAAGCGACCGTGGCCTCGTCGGTTGCGACGGTAACGTCTATCGAGGCGACACCGTCCAGTTCGGCGACGGCCTCACGAACGCTGCCGGCACAGGTCGCACACGACATCCCAGAGACTCTGAACGTGGAGGTACGACGATCCATCGTGTACTAGTAGCGGTGGGACGTTCAAGCGGTTTGTGACTTTTATTCCAAGCTTTGCTTGCCGCCCTGATCCAGATGCAAAAGAAGCGTCCGGATTTACTTTGTAATCAAAACGGCGAGTCGGTGTCACTCGCAACTGCCTCTTCGTCGACTTCGAGTTCACCGTTCCAGCCTTCGATTCCGGGGGCGAACGACTCCACGCTGCCGGAAAAGCCCTCGAAGGAACTGATCAGTCGTGCCGCCTGTACGCTCGCCTGTCCGTGTGGACAGACGGTGACGATCCGATTTGCGTCGGCCACCTCCTCGACGCGTTTGGTGAGTTCGCCGAAGGGGATGTTGATGCTGCCGGGGATGTGACCGCGGCGAAACGCCGCCTTCGACCGAATGTCGACGATTCGGACCCCGTCTCCGCCGGAGTCGATCAGTGTCGATAGCTCCTCGTCGTCAATTTCGCCGTCCATACCCGGCGGTAGGCGACGAGATACATAAACGAACGGGTGAAGCGAAACGACAAACGGTTTCGCTCACAGCTTTCCCTCGGCTTCGGCCAGGAGGATCCCTTCGATCGTCGCGTCGTTTTTCGGCTCCGTTCGGGCCCGTCGCAGCGCCTCCTCGACCGGAACGGTGCGGACGGAAAGAAACTCACTGCCCTCGAGTCGCCGCTGGCCGGTCTCGAAGCCGTCCGTCCAGACGATTCCGCGTCTGTGGCGCAACACGCCGGTCGAACAGTAGAACGATTCGAGCAGTTCGGCGTCCATCGCTCGAAGGCCGGTCTCCTCTTCGAGTTCCCGCACCCCGGCCTCGACGAAGGATTCGCCGTCCTCGACGATACCGGCCGGGAGTTCGTAACACAGTTCCCGAATCGCCGGTCGGAACTGCTCGACCATCACGACAGAGGGGCGGTCACCGTCGAGGCCGACCGATCCGGGGTCCTCGACGACGGCAACGACGACGGCTGCCGGCGGGAGTTCCGCCCAGTAGTAGCGTTTCTCGCGTCCGTCGGGCAGTTCGACGAGGTCGTAGCCACCGACGTACCAGCCGGTGTCGTATTCTGCCTTCGATTCGATCACCGTCCAGTCGTGGTCTTCCGGGTTCATGGTTGTCCTCGAACGATCTCGATTCGATATCTGGTGTCGCTTCGCTCGACGTAAATCACGTCACCGACCGGCGAGGTGGCCGTTCGCTCGATCGCGTCTGGATTCCTGCTTTCCAGTTCGTCGAACTCGTCGAACGGCGTGTGGGTGAACGCTTCCTTGAACCCGACCGCACCGGTGAAATACGCCGTCGAGCGGGCGGGCTGATCGCCGCTGTCGGCGGCCTCGATAGCCTCGAAGAGGAAGGGAAACCGGCGTTCGGAGAGTCCATCGATGTCGACGGATTCGCCGGTTGCTTCGGTCGTCTCTGCCTCGAGGTGGTAGGGATCACCGGTCTGGATGAGTCCCGGGAGTGCACCGAGAGCGAGCAGTCCGACGACGACACCGAGAATGAGGAGGATGGCGTTTCGCGTTATCCGTCGCATAACTCCTCCCGATAGATCCGATTGAACGCCATGCGTCGCAGCGTCGCCGCGGCAGCCTCGGGTTCTTCCTGAAACGTCGCCGCAACCGCCGTTTCGGCGAAGGGTGCGTCGTGCCACACCGCCCGTTCGACGGTGTCACTGCCGGCAACGTGGACCGTGTAGGATCGAGACTCACGAAACGCCGTCAGTTCGTCCATCGTTCCGTCCTCAACGCTCAACAGCGATGCAAAAAGTGCCTGACGGGCCGTCTCGACGACCGTTCCATCGATCCGATCGTCGTACTCTTCGCGGTCGAACTCCATCGCCTTTGCCGTCTCCTTGACGACCGTCTGTGCGGCCGGTCCGAGCATCTCGTATTGCCTTCGGGCGTCGGCCCACGACGACGGTGAGAACGTTCCGGTGTTCATACCCGACGTAGGTGGCCACCCCTGTTACACGTTTTTGTCCTGTTCGTGTTCGGCTTCGCCGTCGTCGTCGACCGGTTCACGGCCTTGTTCCGAGTCGTCGGGGTCTTCGAGCATCGCTTCGGTCATCTCGCGGGCCTCCTCGATGATCGCCCGTGTCTCCGGATCGGTTGCGTCGAAGCCATCGGGCGTCGTCGGCGTCTCGACGCCACCCGGATCGGCCCCGGGGTCGTCGAAGAGTGCCCCCGAGCGGTCGTCGGCGTCTCGCCCCCGGTCGACGGTGTCCTCGAACACCTGTGGAAATTCAGTCTCCTCGACATGTTGTGTTAGCTCGGCGGCGAGCTCCGATTCGCCGAGTTGGTCCCATCCCGGGACGGTGTCTTCGAGCCAGCGCTCGTGGGCTTCGTCGCCCAAGATGGCGGTGAACGCGAGATGGTTGGCGAGGTGATCTGCGTCGGCCTGTGGATCCTCACAGACAGGACAGACGTATCCCATGTCGGCCGGTAGGCGGCGGCGAATAAAAACGGCTTCCCGGACGAGTTCCGTCTCGACGGGGATCAGCCGGAGAATTCTTGGCCTCTGTACCGTTGGTATATGCGATGAGACTCCACAAGGTGCTTAATACACCTCTACAAAGAGGTGCATAATGCGACTCGCGGAGCCGACCGACTTCGAGATCCTGCAAGCCCTCTCCGATGGCCGTCGGAACAACGCCGCGAACGTCGCGCGAATGATCGACAAAAATCGATCCTACATCAACACCCGATTTCCGATCCTTCGAGACTACGGCCTCGTCGAACGCGTCGGCCCCTCGCCGAACAGCGGATTGTATGAGATCACCGACAAAGGACGGGTCGTCCTGGAGTTGCGAGACGATTACCGGTCGGAGGACATCGACTTCGAGGAACGCGTCGAGGAGCGACTCGCCGACCGCAGGTGAGAGGGCAGTCGACGGTTTTTCGCCGGCCGTAGGTTGAAATACCACGCAGACGTACAACGGCCTGATGGGAAAGCGGGGTGGCGACGTGACCGATGAATCGAGGGCGTGGCAGCTTTCGAAACACCTCCTCGAAGCACAGGCACAGACGACGGCAGCCTTCGAGGATCACCTGTTGATCTCACACCTCGAATCCGGATCGAGGGCGAAGATGGAGACGGCGATCGAACAGGCGATCGACAGACACGAACGGATCATCGAGGAACTCGAGGCGGTTCGACAGGAGATCGACGGAGACGAGGGAGGGGCAACGGACGAGTTGAAGTAGACCGAAGACCACACCCATTCGGCGGGAGAGACAGACGACATGCTCGACCTTCCGGAGGCGGCGACGACGGCCGACGGACGGCTCCGAACACCGTTTCGGTTGCTGACGGCCGGAGTCTGTGTCCTTTCCGCACTCACCCTCGTGGCGGCCGTCGCTTCGCTGTTCGGTGTCGATCCGACCCCCGATGCGATCGTCGGAACGGCGGCGCTCGTCGGTTTGATCGCAACCGGTGGTGTCGTCGTCCCGACGGTCGTCGCCCTCGCGCGATACGTCGACAGACGGCGGGTGGCCGACCTCGGTATCGGTTCGGCGTGGTGCTGGCGGGAGTTCGCCGCTGGGATGGTGATCGGTTGCGTGAGCGTCGGCGGCGTGTACGGAATCGGGGTCTGGATCGGGGTGTTCCGTCCGACCGGTCTCGCCGCGCCGGACCCGGTGGCCCTCGGCCTCCTCGTCGGTGCGATGGTCGCCGTGTCCGTCTACGAGGAACTGCTGTTTCGGGGCTATCTGCTCCGAAACGTCGCCGAGGGGGCAACGGCGTTCGTCTCCGAGCGCGCTGCCGTGCTCTGGAGTCTCCTTCTGAGCAGCCTGCTGTTCGGGATACTCCACGCCGGGAATCCACACGCTCCGGCGATGAGCCTGCTCGTGATTTCGCTCGTCGGAGTGGCACTCGGTGTCGGATACGCTGCAACCGGCGGCCTCGGTGTGCCGACCGGAATCCACCTCACGTGGAACGTCTCGGGATTTCTCCTCGGATTACCGGTGAGTGGACTCGGGGTCGAAACGACGGTCGTTTCGACACAGACGGATGGGTCGACGCTACTTCACGGCGGTGGGTTCGGACTCGAAGGCGGTGTGCTCGGAGTCGTCGCCGCCGGAATCTGCTGTGCCGCTGTGGGTGGGTACGTCTACGCCGACCGGAACAACCTCACAGCAGTTACGCGCCCGACGCTCCGGTCGAGGGGACCCGCCGACGGATCCGTCGAGTGCACCGCCGATTCGGACGAACCGGTATCGAAGTGACTCGTCGGGGCGTCCGATCCGCGTCGGACGTGAGGCCGACCGATGCCGTGAAGAGGCGACGACGGGGCAGCCACCGGCAGTAGTTGCGATAGTAACGACTATACGCAGGGGTTTCCATCGGCCGGATATGCAACGACGATGGGCGGTGATTTACCTCGTCTTCTTCCTCGTTATGGCCGCAAGTGCCTATTCGGTAATGGCACTCGCCGAGGAGCCAGCGATCGATATCGAGGGGGACACCTTCGAGGACGGTGATATGGTCGAGGTCGACGGAACAGTCCACGAGTTTAGTGTCGGCGACGGTTCCGGAGAGATCCAGTTCAACGAGACGACCACCCAGACCCAGGAGTTCGAGAACGGAACGGACATCGAGTACCGTGACGGGACGTATCGCGTGCTTATAGACGGTGAAGAGCCGGAATCCTTCACCCTCGAGGAGCAGTTCGACGTCGAGGCAATCCTGGGTGACGACGACGCGGTCGAAAACCAGACCGTCACAAGAGAGGACGGCACCGAATCGGTCGTCTACCGCGAGGATGGCTCGACCGAACCGCTCGCCGACTACCTTCCCGACCCGAACCGCGAGGAGTTTAGCGTCGGTGATTCCTTCGAACACGACGGTGAAGCAAAGACCGTCACGGGAATCACCGCCGAGGCAGTCGCCACCGAGTGGGAAGGTGAGACGACCGAATCCATCAGACTTCAGGAAGGTGACGTGATCACCCTCGGAGAGACGGAGTACGTGGTGACGTTCCTCGACGACGACACGGTGCTGTTGTCGACCGACATCGAGGGCTACGACACCGCCATCGAGAATCAGGAGTACTTCGACGAGCGAATCAGCGGACTGCTCTACGTCGTAATCTTCAGTCTCGGCTCAGGGCTACTCGTCGGTGCACTCGCCTTCCTGCCGCGCCGGGGCTGACCGCTGGCGTTCGGTCCCACCGCGCGGCTGTTCGCGCGCGTCTGCTTTACGTTTTATCTGGCTGTGTGCGACAATCGAGGTGCGAAGACGACCAGATGGCGGTCCCGCCACTCACCGGCGGTGAGACGGCCGCAGGCCGTCGATCCGCCGGGTGTTTTTCATCGATGTTTTTATAAGGAGTGGTGCGCCGCAGGCGCACCCGACGCAATAAAAAGATCGGGCCGAGGAGAATTTGAACCGATGCCGCTTCGTTCGCTTCGCTCACTCGCGGCAGGGTTGCAAATCCCGACGCGCCGCTGTTCGGTCACGTTCGTTCCCTCACAAGCGGGCCGAGGGGGATTTGAACCCCCGACCGTCTGGTTAAGAGCCAGATGCTCTCCCTGACTGAGCTATCGGCCCGCAGGACACGATAGCCTCGTTCGACTCAAATAGGTTGCGTTCCCCACCGAGTGTCGGAGTTCTGCTGCCGTGGACGGTACCGTCCAATTAAGTGTCGCCGGGTTCTCGGACACGCCTGTTATGAGTAGTGCTATGTCGATGGCTTCGATGTCGACCTATGCGATCCTCGGCTGCGGCAGCGTCGGACACGCCGTCGCCGAGGAACTCGTCTCCGAGGGTAAGGACGTTCTCATCCTCGATCACGACGAGGGACGGGTCGAGGCGCTCCGGGATCAGGACCTCAACGCTCGGGTCGCCGATATTCGCGACGAAGCCGTCGCCGAAGCCGTCGGTGACCGCGACGTCATTCTCATTCTCTCGTCGGACGTCGAGGCGAACGCGAAGGCGATCGAGGGGATCCGCGAACGCGATCCGGATCGGTTCATCGTCGCCCGGGCCTCGGATCCGGTGACCGCCGACGAACTCACCGAACAGGGCGCAGACGTCGTGATCAACCCCTCGGCTGTGATCGCCGATTCTGCACTCAGAGCACTCGAACAGGGCGAACTCGAGTACAAGGCGTCACAGCTTTCCGAAATCGTCGACGACCGGGAGGCGGTCGCAATCCTGGTTCACCGGTCGCCCGGTCCGGATTCCATCGCGTCGGCCGTCGCACTGCAGGCGATCATCGAGTTCCACGGCCCCGAGGCACACATATTCTACGAGGGTGAGATCGGCCACCAGGAGAATCGAGCCTTCGTCAATCTCCTCGGAATCGAGTTGACGCCGCTTTCTGACGCCGATCTGGACGAGTACGACGCGGTTGCGCTCGTCGACTGTGCGAAGGCGACGGATCCGGTCGTCGATCGGTCGGTCGACATCGTGATCGATCACTTCGAACCGGAGGTCGACTACGAAGCCGACTTCACCGACATTCGGCCGAACGTCTCCTCTACGTCGACGATCATGACGAAGTACGTCCAGGAGTTCGACATCAGCCTCTCAGAGGAGGTTGCAACGGCACTTCTGTACGGAATCCGGGCCGAGACACTGGATTTCAAGCGAGACACGACACCGGCGGATCTCACGGCCGCGGCGTATCTGTACCCGTTTGCGAACCACGACACCCTCGAGCAGGTCGAGTCGCCGTCGATGAGCCCGGAGACACTCGACGTACTCGCAGAGGCGATCCGCAATCGGGAGGTCCAGGGCAGTCACCTCGTTTCCAACGCCGGCTTCATCCGGGATCGAGATGCACTCTCACAGGCGGCACAGCATCTGTTGAACCTCGAAGGGATCACCACCTCGGCCGTGTTTGCTATCGCCGACGACACGATCTACCTCGCGGCGCGATCGAAGGACATCCGGATGAACATCGGGAACGTGCTGCAGGACGCCTTCGAGGAGATGGGTGCCGTCTCCGGACATTCGACCGACGCATCGGCGGAGATTCCGCTGGGAATCTTCACCGGCCTCGCCGGCGGCGACGGGAGTCGGGAGACGCTGTTGCAGTTGACCGAAGAGGCCGTTCGATCGAAGCTGTTCGCCGCGCTGGGCGTCGAAGGCGGAAGCGACAGTTCGAACGGAAGCTGAGTACTGTTACTCGTCGTCTGCTTCGTGGAGCCGCTCGACGATGTCGTGGACGAGCACGACGTCACCCACGGCACGGACCCAGTCGTACGGAACGATCACGCCTCTGGCGTCGGTTATGCGACCGTCGAATAGCTCGTGGTTGGCCTCTCTGAGCGCCAGTCCGGTGACACGTTCTGAATCCAAATCGAGCTTGAGGTCCTCGATTTCGCCGACGAACACGCCACCTGTCGAATACACTTCTCGACCGACCAGTGCCGTGATTTCTTGGGGAGCGGAATCTGTCTCCATGCGAGGAGGCTAAACCGGACGACTATTAACTGTTTTCAGCGAGACGAGAGCGGACCGGATCTGACAGCCGGCTGTTACCCCCGACAGGTGTGTCGATGGAAGTGGTTCCGGTCGGTCTCTCGTTCGGTCGGGTCGGTGATCGTCTCCGAGGTGATGTCCTCGGTGACCTCGAACATACTGATGTGGCTGAGTTCGATTCCGTGTTCGTCCTCGTAGACGGTACAGATGTGCTCGGCGAGGTGCGTCGGAAGTTCGCCGCTTGCACCCGCCCGCCTGACGCTGTTCATAAAGAAGCGCTCGCGGTAGGTGTCGTGTTGGTTCTGGAGCCGTCCGGGGCGGTCCCAGGTGAACGGGCGGTCGTTGAACACGTCCAGCCGGTCACCATCGGCGGTCACCGCGCCGAAGACGTAGTACCGGTCGGTCGTGCGAGGGTGAGGCGCGAAGACGCTCCACTCGGGCTGTGTGACCCCGAGTCCTTCGGCGACGGCGTAGAGGTGGTCGCCGCCGGTCGTCTCCGCCACCTCGTGGTTGAGTCTGTGCTGATCGTATCCATCGGTCACGATCGGGCCGGGGTTGAGCAGGAAGACGACGAGGATCAACACCAGCCCGAGGACCAGCAATCCGCGAGTGAGACCGTCTGCGGTGCGTTTCAGGCCGTCGTAGCGTGCGGGAAGAATCCGAACGGGCGGAAAGACCGCGGCAGCCTCGTACGCCGTCTTCCGCGGTACGATGGTCCATGGATCGACGCCGAGACAACGGGCGAGACGGTGGCTATCGCGCCAGAACGGAGCCTGCAGGAACAACACGAGTCCTGCCATCGCGACGTAGGCGAAGGCACCGATTCGGACGGTCAGCGCGAAGGCGAGGTGACCGCCGAAAAAAAGCGCGACGAGCAGCAGACGGAGCCGTCCCCTGAGGACGAACAACAGCCACGAGCCGAGCAACATGTAGAACCAGAGCAGCCCTCCATAGGTCAGAAGCGTCGGAAACGCCCCGAGTACCTCGCCGAGGAGGAAGGTCATCTCGTCGATGCCGAATATCAGCGGCGTCGCCTCGCCGCTTCGCCACAGTTCGGATTCGGTCTTGTGTACTCCGTTGAGAAAGTACATAAAGACCATCTGTCCGAGCGCAAGAAACGTGGCGAGACCCGCGACAGATCGGCGTGGCTCTCGGTCGGTGTGGACCGCATCGACGGACCACCGCTCGCCGAGTGGGAGAAACAGCGCCCAGAACAGCAACAGCCGAAACAGCGTGTCGGAGTAGCTCAGCACGAACGGATTGTGATGATCGAGTGAGACGACGAACAGGAAGGTCAGGGCTGTCACGGTCCGGGTGCGATAGCCGACGATCAGACACAGAGCCAAGAGCAGTCCAGCCAGAAACAGTACGGCGATGATCGACGGTTCCGAACTCAGATAGAACACCGAGACGGCGTATTCGGAGGTGTGCTCCCGGGCGAGGGCTTCCGGAACGACGCCGTCGTCGGTGTAGTACAGGAGGAAGTTCCGGGACCGAAGGATCACGTCGGCGACGACGAGCAGACCGACGAGGACCCGAAAGACGGCGAGGGATCGGGTATCGATGCGGATGCAATCGGTGAGGTACCCGCCGACGTGCCGAATGTACGCGCCGAGGCGGGGGAAACGATTGCTCATTGTATCGAATGGGAAGTCGACGCCGCGAGTGATTGTTACTGTTCGCCGGCTATTTATTATCGTATCGGTCGCCGTCGGCGGACGCAAGCGAGAGCCATTTATATACTATCGCGTCCGTCCGGCGCGCTGGAAACCAACAGAACCACCAATTTTGTTAAGACTACGCCCTTTTCAAGTATTTCTTATTAATAATGTTTCTTCAAATAATAACTTCTTTATTCCACGAGGCGAATGCCGTCGTATGGATCACACACGGCGATCGGTGCTGAAGACCGGTGTCGGAGCCGTCGCTGCGGCGGGAATCGCCGGCTGTCTCGGCGGCGCGTCCGATGGCGATTCGGGATACGACGGGTACGCTGCATTCTTTGCCCCCCACGACTGGGCCGAACAGATCGGCGGCGAACGGATGTCGTTTGGAAATCCCGTCTCTGTCGGACAGATGGGCCACGGGTGGAGCCCCGACGGGGACGTGACCTCGGAGATCGCCTCGACGGAGGTGTTCTTCTATCTCGACACACCGGAGTTTTCCTGGGCACAAACCGTCGCCGGAGAACTGCAACAGGACTACACCGACGTCCACGCCGTCGACTTACTCGACGGTCTCGGTCCACACCTGATCGGATTCGACTCCGAGGCGCTTCCCGAACCCGATCACGGTCACGAGTACCCTCCGGAACGATTGGTACTTTCGGAGTTCGATATCTTCGACCTCCGGAGCGACGACCAACTCGGGTACTGGCACACCGACCACTGGCACGGTGGGGTCCCGGACGTTCCCGTCGACGGCTTCGTCCCGGTCGGAATCGTCCTTTCCGACGACGAGGAACGCGTCGTCCCGCTCGGCGAGGCCGAATCCTATCAGGTCGACGCCCGCATCGCAGACGGGGCGCCGACGGAGGTACTCGAGATCGAATCACTCGGCGACCGCGTCGAGTTTCGAGGACAGACGGCCGGATCGACCGCGGTCGTCTTCGAGATCGTTCACGACGGGGCGGTGATATACGACACCGCCGACGAGCCAGCCCCGGTGGACATCGTGGAGAACCCGGACGCAGAGGGGGCAGACGCGTTCCACGACCCACACACCTGGGTCGATCCGGTGTTGGCACAGGAGATGGTCGAATCGATCGCGTCGACGCTTTCGGACCTCGATCCCGAGAACGCCGACATTTATGCCGAAAGCGCCGCCGAGTACACGGAGCGGATGGAGTCCGTCCATCGGGAGTTCGAGGAACTGGCCGAAAACGCCGACCGGGACGTGGCCGTCTTCGTCGGTCACAGTTCCTTCGCGTACGTCGAACGTCGGTACGGGTTCGAACTCGTCACGCCCGTTGGGATCTCTCCTGACGCGGCCGAGTCCTTCGAAGACATCTCGACGCTCATCGAGGTGATCGACGCCCACGATATCGATACCGTGCTGTACGACCCCTTCGAGACCGCCGATCCGGGCGAAGACCGTCCACAGATGGTCGAGGTGATCTTCGAGAACACGGCGGTCACGGACGCGGAGCCGCTGACCCCGGTCGAAGGAACCACGCGAGAGTGGGTGGAACGAGACTGGGGCTGGATCGAACAGATGGAACAGATCAACCTCCCGTCGCTTCGGGCGGCACTCGATGCCTAACCAGCCGACCTGACCGCGAATCCGGCGACCAACTTCTAACGCCCCGACTCATCGACACTCCGCGAGTGACCGAACGGCGTCGCTTCTCGCCCGGATCCAAACGTTGCTTCGGTGAGGAACGACGACGGTGGGCGGATACAAGACGCAGACCTCGACACCGTCGCGTTCGCGGACGAACGCGTAAAGCGAGGACCGTGGCTTCGTCCGTGGATCGGATGGCGTCTCCGGCGTCGAGGTTGGAGGCTCACTCATGCTCTCCAACCGATCTCCCCGGACATGTTTCACAAAATGGTTTCCTGTTTTATTACTCCCTGAGTCGGCGGTGGCTGCGTCCGAGGGCGGTCCGAGGGCCTACTCGGGGAAATCGAACGTCACGTACAGCACAGTGGTACTCCGTGTCTCTCCTCTGATACCGGTGAAATCTCACCCACGGGATGCAGGAGACACGTGGGCGGTATTTATATATTCACAAATACTGGGTGTGTATCGTGACCCTCCGTCAGTATAAACCGCTGCTCGCTCCGGCGTCCGTGTTTACCGTCTCGTTTCTGTTCTTCGGACTGTTCGTGTTGCTCCTCGTGATCGGGGTGTTGACGACCGGATCGGTTCCGCCGCTTTCTATCGTGCTCTTGGGTGTCGTACTACTCAACGTCATCATTTGGTTGATCGGTCCGAGGCTGAACGAGTTCTTCATGCGATTCGTCTACGACATCGAGTGGCTGGATTTCGGAGAGTTCAAACGAACACGACAGACGCACGCAGAGCGCGTGGAGTCGATCTGTGAGGAACACGGGCTGGACACGCCGAAGATCGGGATTATCGACGATTCGACACCGATGGCTATGACGTTCGGAAGTGACCACTGGAATTCGAGGGTCGTCTTCAGTCGAGGGCTCGCCGAAATGCTGGAACCGCAGGAGTTCGATTCGGTGCTCGCCCACGAGCTGGGACACATCCGAAACAGGGATTTTATTCTGATGACGATACTGAACACGCTGCTTCAGACGATCTTTATTGTCTATCTCTACGCCCGAGTCCTCGCACGCCGGGCAGACGGACGAGCGAGAACCCTCCTCGCAGCCACCGCGATCGGAACGTACGTATTCTACGTCATCAGCAAGTACATTCAACTCTACGTCAGCCGAACACGCGAGTACAAGGCCGATGCCTTCGCAGCAGAGTACACGAGTCCTCGTGTCCTTTCCTCTGCCCTCGTGAAGATTTCCTATGGGCTTGCACGTGAAAGTGAAAAGGAAGACAGACGGCTCGACGGCGAAGACGATGCGGACGATTCGGTCCTCGAATCGACGGAAAAGAAGAAACGATACAAGGAGAATATCGTCGGTCCGATGAACATCGTGGAGATCGACAGCAACGAAGACAAAAATGTCGGTGAACTGATGCAGCGTGGACAGAAGGAACACGCCAAACACGCCATGTTGTACGACGCTCACTCGCCGTGGGCGAAGATAACGGAACTCCACTCGACGCATCCGTTGACGGGCAATCGAATCCAGTCACTCGAGGATACCCACGGTGAGACCATCTTCAATCTGCGTCACTTCGCGGAAATGAATCAAGCCGGTATTCGAACGATGAAGGAGACGTTCTGGACGGATCTCAAGGTACTCAGTGGCAAGTATATCGGTGCTATCGTCGGCGTTATAGCCGCCGTTTGGACGATCGGTCGGTCGGGTGGCGAACTCGGTGCCATTTTGTTCGGTGCTGGGGTGACCGTGTTGTTGTACGCTCTGGGCTCCTTTCTTGAGTACCGTCGGCGCTTTCCCGACGGGCAAGCAGAACAGACGCGCGTCGGTGAACTGTACACGTACTTCGATGCATCCCCGATAAACGGAATCAAGGTTTCAGTCGATGGCTACATTCTCGGGAGATATCCGGCCGGACACAAGTTCACGCCCGACACCACGCTGCGAGACGAGACGGGTTTCGTACCGACCATCTTTTCGTCCCGACTCGGCTGGCTTGGACGGCTCTGGAAGGGGTGGAAACACACGGCCGAACACGTCGGAAGTGATGCAACTGTGACGGGTTGGTACTACAGACAGGGATCGAACAACGTCCTCAGCCAGGAGGCGGTGAACACGACGAATGGATCCTGGAACTCGTATCCTCGATTCTTCTTCGTACTGAAACTCGGAGTGTTGCTCCTCGTCGCAACGCTCCTGATCGTTGCTGGTTTCGGCGTGTGATGTTCCGTCGTATCCTCGTATGACACCGACTCCCAAAACGACCGCAATCTGTGGGGTGAAAGTCGATATGGGTCGGGAGACACACGGAAACGTATGGAAGGCGAAACGGACGATTCGACGACAGCGAGAGAAACCGCCCTACGACTTCTCGAAGAAACCGAGGTGTGTACGCTCGCAACGGCCTCCAGGGATGGACGGCCGGAAGCGGCGACGGTACGGTTCGTCTGTGACGAGACGCTGACACTCTACGTCAACAGTGGCTCGACCTACCGGAAATATCGAAATATCGAGGAAAACCCGCGCGTGGCAGTCGTCGTCGATGGCAGAAAGAAGAACCTCCAACTCGAAGGGACGGCGACCGAGATCGACGGTGATGCGGCGGAACGAGCAAAGCAACGGTACGTCGAGAAGTACGGCCGGAGTCAGTACCTGACGAACGACGAAAGCGTAATGTTCGAAATCGAACCGGAGTGGGCACGGCTGTTGGTGGACGGAAACTTTCCGCCAGCCTACGAAATGGTGATCGGCGAAGGCGACACCGATCCACACGACGCCTTCGATACCGAGGAGTGAGACCACGAAGACGGCCGCTGGCTCGAACGGCGACCAGATTCGGAGGACCGGCGGACGGAAACGAGAGATCACGGTCGCGCCGACTTCCGTTTCCGGACACGTCGCCCGCCGGTTGCTG
The DNA here is from genome assembly GCA_040409725.1 of Natronomonas sp. Taxonomy (GTDB): domain Archaea; phylum Halobacteriota; class Halobacteria; order Halobacteriales; family Haloarculaceae; genus Natronomonas. The sequence goes on along the minus strand of JARWGK010000067.1, from coordinate 23,622 downwards.
ACACAGACGGAAATCGGCCCTGCGCCGTCCCCGAGTCGGGGTCGACGTTTCCCTCGGGGCGGCGTCTCACCGACCGTCTCGGATCTGTCGACCGGACCCCCTTCACAAAATAGGGCAGGATTTTATTATTTTGTGGGAAGGATGGTAACTGTGTCCAAGGACGATTCGCTCGAGGATCTGCTCGAAGAGATCGAAAACCACGGCGATCTCGACAGAGCAGAACAGGAGCTTTCGATCACCGTAGAGGAGCGACGGTACGGAAAAGCGATGACCATAGTCGAGGGGTTCGGAGATTCGACATCGGACATCGAGGCCGTCGCATCGGAGCTGAAATCCTCGCTTGCGACCGGCGGGACGACGACGGAAGGAGCCATCGAACTGCAGGGTGACCACCGCGATCGACTTCCCGATCTGCTCCGGGATATGGGGTACTCTGTCGCCTGATCCGGTGTCTCACGCGCATCGAGCGCCCGTGTGCTACGGCTCAGACGTTCCCGATCGCTCCTCGCGCGTTCGGTCCTCCGTTGGCATCCGAAGCGTTTCGCCTTCACGCTCCGGGAACGGATTCTCGACCGATCCATCGAGTTCCGTCGAACCGAGCAGACACTCATCGAGCCGTCGTTCGATCCGTGCCGTGTCCATCGTTCGGCCGATCAACACCAGTTGGGTCTCACGGTCGCCGTACTCGTCGGTCCAGTTCGGATCGTGCTGCTTGCGGTACTGTTTTCGTTGATCCTCTGGAAGCGAGGCGATCCACCGGCCGGCGACGGAGACCTGTGTCTCCGATCCGGCGAGAGATAGCTCCATGGCGTGGTCCGGGCGACCGGCGACGTGGAGCCACCCTTTCGCCCGAATCAGACGCTCCGGCGTCTCCCGGAGGAAGTCGGCGAGTCGCTCCGGGTGCATCGGCTCCGGCCTGTGGTAGACGACGGAGTCGATTCCGTACTCCTCGGGTGGATGTGTGTGGTCGTGATCCTCGTGATCGTGCGCTCCGTGGTCTGCGTGGTCGGCTTCGTGTTCGGCGGCGTCGATGACCTTGCGCCAGCGGGCACCCCGTTCGACAGCGTCGCGGTCGAAGCGCCGTCCTTCGAGGAAGTCCGTCGGATCGACCTGCCCGTATTCGGTCGGAAGGATCCTCGCATCCGGCTGGAGGGTTCGGATGTCCGCACGGACCGTTTCGAGTTCCTCGTCGTCGACCAGATCCGTCTTGTTGAGGATCAGCGTGTCACAGAATTCGACACCCTCGACGATGAGGCCAGAAAGCGGTCGGGGATCCTCGTCGTCCGCACCGTGACGCCTCGGCTGGCCGTTCTCGAAGGCATCGTAAAACTGCCGCGCGTCGACGACGGTCGTCACGCTCTGTAGGTCGTACATCTCGGATGGACGACCCTCAACGAACTGTTTTGCGACCGGGGCAGGTTCGGAGATACCCGACGGTTCGATAAGCAGATGCTCGAAGTCGTGTTCCAACGCCAGTTCGAAGACCGCGTGTTCGAGTTCCCCCTGCAGCCCACAGCAGATGCAGCCGTTCGAGAGTTCGACGACCTCCTCGTCGGTTCGTCGTTCGACGACCGCCGCATCGACGTTCACCTCGCCGACGTCGTTGACCAGCACCGCTATCTCGGCGTCGTGGTTGCCACCGAGGACGTGGTTCAGGACCGTCGTTTTGCCGGCCCCGAGCGTTCCGGAGAGAACAGTAACTGGAATCGTCTGATTCATCTATCCCCAATAAGAACTCTATAGCCAAAGTTGTTAGTTATTACAAATTCAAATTGCTATCATAATAACATCTATTCCGCTGGAGGCTCAACCGAGGGCACATGGCAGTTGTCAGTATCTCGATGCCGGATTCGCTTTTGGACGAACTCGACGCGTTCATCGAGGATCACGGGTACAGCGGGCGCAGCGAGGCGGTCAGAGAGGGGACGCGGGGACTCATAGCCGAGTTCGACGAACAGGAGTTCGACGGACAGGAGGTCATCTGCGTCATCACGACCATGTTCGATCACGACCCCGAAACGCAGACGGCGCTTTCGGAGTTGCGCCACGCAAACGAGGACCTCGTCACCTCGAACGTCCACAGTCACGCCGGAAGCAACTGTCTCGAACTGTTCGTCGTCGAGGCGACGATCGACGACATCAGCACCTACGTGTCTCACCTCCGGGGCGTCGACGGCGTCACGACAGTCGAGTATTCGGTCGTGACGGGTGATCTATCGGGACTTCCCTGAGACTAGATCGCCGCGTGTGATACAAAAAGCGCGAACGCTCAGTGTTCGGCGTGGACGTGGTCGCGGAGTGAATCGACGTCGTCGAACGTCTCATCACAGACGGCACACGTGTTGTGATGCAGCGGCAGGTGTTGGGTCAGTGCGGCGGCTGTCTCGAACTCCGTATCGCAGTGGGTGCAGGCTTGTGACATTACATTATTAACTCAGATCCTACAGCATAAAAAGGGTTGCTAAGAAGCGGGTGGATAGTTCTGTTACAATCTAATAATATATCTTTCGAAGATGACAAGGAGTCTTCGGTTCGAACGTAATCACGTGGTACCATCGAGCAGCGCCACGCACGGTCGACTCGACGATGTATTTGCTGGGTCGATCTGTGATGTTAGTCGTCCGATGCCGACGCTCGTCGGGGAGGCTCGAATCCTCGCGTTCCGATGATCAGGACGACGAGTGCGAACCCGATCATCACTAGGCTGATTGCCCCGGTCGTTACGCCGTAGCCCCCCGGTTCGATGCCGAGGACGAGACCGAGAGCAACGAAACCAGCGGCGACGACTCCCAGAGTATACGCCGCCGACCGGGGCGCCGATAGTTCCGAAAGGGTGGCTCGTGGTGGAGTTTTCGAATGGTCGTAGATCGCGTCTAAGCCCGCGTACCGACCGCCAAGGGCGGCCGCAGCGATCGCACTCATCAACAGAAGCGGGGCCAACCGCACGAACCCGAGTGCGATCAGTACGGACAGGTAGGCAACCGCGAGCGAGCCGAACAGACGCGTCCGGTAGCCGACGAACAAGGCGATTCCGGCCCCAATCTGTACGACCGCGAAGACGACGGCCCAGACGGGGAGCGCAGGGAGAATGACACTCTCGATGAACACCGAAACGGGGGTGACGTGAGCGGCCGCAATATCGGAAAAAAGCGCCGCCTGCAGTTCCAACGGTGCTCCGCCAGGGAGTGTGTTCACACCCGGTTCAATGCGAACGAACACCTCGTGTAGCAGTCGGTATCCGACGAAGATACGGAGTGCATCGGCGGCAAGCGGGGTCGAATCGGCGCCGTGGTACGCGAGGGTGAACCCACCGGCGACGATTGCACTCAGCATCGCCAGTTCGACACCCACGAGTGCCAGTCCATCCGCGAAAGCGTAGCCACGCTCGGGAATAGTCAACAGATAGTACAGTCCGACAAGAGCGAAGGTGGCGGCGACCGTAGGATACCACGATCGGGGAATCGAACCGAAGGAAGCGATCCGGTCGGATCGGCGTGCCCACGTGCCCGACCGCCGATCGATCCATCCGTCGAGTCCGTAGTGGTAGCCGGCGTTAGCAACCAACAGGAAGGCAATCGCCACCCCGAATGTGGGCGACGTTCGGATCGTCCCCATATTGAACACCGGAAGGAAGTACAGTAAGCCGACGATTGCTGCCGGACGAGCCCAGAATCCGACCAGAAGAGCGATGCCGAACGTCAACTGCAGTACCACCGCCAGGTTGCTCCAAAACCAGGCGTGTGGAATCACGACCGCTTCGAGAACGGCAGAATACCAGATGTACGTCCCATCGGAAACGGCACGCCCGGCCCGATCAGCGAGCGGTGTGCCTGCCCCAAAGCCAATCCAGTCGCCGTTGAGTTTGTGCCAGCCACCGAAGGCAATCTCGTATAGCAACAGGAATCCGACGAGGATCCGGGTCGCACCGATCCACGAGCCCGCATCGATTTCGAAGTTCGATTCACCAGCTCTCGTCGCTGCTTCGTTCGCACCCGACATTAACAAAATACTATACAAGTTACTATTTACTAATAACTTTTGATCTATATTTAATATAACGAGATGGGCCCGGGCAGCACCGGCACACGCAGAACAGACGGTAGGACGGAGGACCGACGAGATAATCCACCGGTGGCGTACAACCGGCCTTCGTTGCCCCTTCTCCCCAACGTTTATTGTACAGTCAACCGACGGAAAAGTCGTGGTTTACGAAACAGGGAACCGGACGGTCGACGACGCACTCAGACGTGTGTTGGACGGTGAGACGCTCGACCGGACCGACGGACTGGCGCTGCTCGCACAGCCACTCGAGGCGGTGGCTGCTGCGGCGGATCAGGTCCGGAAAACGTTCAGCGACGGAACCGTCGACGCCTGTAGCATCGTCAACGCGAAGGCGGGTGACTGTGCCGAGGACTGTGGGTTCTGTGCACAGTCGGCGCACTTCGATACGGGAATCGAGACCTACGGCTTCCTCGGGCCGGAGAAGGTGCTCGAAGCCGCGAAGCGAGCCGAAAGGGACGGTGCCCAGCGGTTCGGAATCGTCGTCGCAGAAAAGGGCGTCTCGAAGGAACACCGCCCCGAGGAGTGGGCGGAGATCATCGAGGCGATCCGGCTCGTTCGGGACGAAACCGACGTCGAAGTCGACGCCTCACTCGGGTTGTTGACCGAGGAGGAAGCCGAGATACTCGCAGCGGAGGGGTTGAACCACTACAATCACAACATCGAGACGTCGAGGCGGTACTTCCCGGAAATCGTCGGAACACACGACTTCGAGGATCGGCTGAAAACACTCAGACGGGCGAAGGCGGTCGGCATGGACCTCTGTGCCGGCGTCATCCTCGGAATGGGCGAGAAGCCGGTCGATCGGGTCGACGCCGCGATCGAACTGCAGGAGATCGGCATTTCCTCGCTGCCAGTCAACATCCTCAACCCGGTCGCCGGGACGCCGCTCGGCGACGCCGACCACGCCGACATCTCGAAGACTGAGGTGCTGAAGACGATCGCCGTCTACAGACTCCTGCATCCGGAGGTCCGGGTTCGGCTCACCGGCGGTCGAGAGGTGAACCTCGCCCCGGACGAACAGCACCTTCCGTTCGAGGCGGGGGCAGACGGACTCCTCACCGGCGATTATCTCACGACGGAAGGACAGGATCCGGGCGACGACATCGACATCGTTCGCCGGGCGGGGCTGGAGCCGAATCGAGAGATCAACAGCTTCGATCCGGAAGCGGTGAAGAAGCGACATCGAGAGCCGGATCCGGACACGGCCGTCGGGACGGCAACGAGCAACGCCGACGCCGGAACGACCGGGTCCGACGACTGAACACGAACGCGATACGACTATCAGGCGACATTCCAGACAACAGATGACAGACGACATCAACTTCGCAGTCCTCGGAACGGGCGGTATCGGACGACGAGCGATCGAACTCTCGGAGCACAAGCAGGGCCTCACGCCGGTTGCCGCGTGTGACCGACACGGGGTCGCAATCGACCACGACGGGCTCGACGTCGAGGAACTGCTCGCGGCGACGGAAGGCAACATCGCAAGCGACGGCGGGACGGCGATCAAACAGTCCGGGAGAACGAAGGGCGTCGCCGCGTCCCGGCAGGCGAACGCGACGGAGACGCCGATCGACGACGTGATCGCCGCCGCCGAGGAGATCGACGCCGTGTTGATCGCCCTGCCGAATCTGGAACACGGCTTCATCCCGCGCGTGGCCGAACGCTTCGCAGCGGCCGACTACGAGGGCGTCCTGATCGACGTGTTGAAGCGGTCTCGGGTGATCGGAATGCTGGACGATCGGAGCGAGACGCTGAAGGAATCTGGGATCACCTTCGTCTGCGGTGCAGGTGCGACGCCCGGATTCCTGACCGGGGCCGCGGCACTCGCCGCACAGTCCTTCGTCGAAGTCGAGGAAGTCGAGATCTGGTGGGGCGTCGGTCTCAAGTCGGGCTACGAGGACAACAGAGGGACCGTCCGGGAGGACATCGCCCACCTGGACGGCTACGACATCGAGAGTGCCCGCGAGTTGAGCGACGAGGAAATCGAGGCCATCGTCGAGGAACACGGCGGACAGATCGAGTTCAACGACATGGAACACGCAGACGACGTGCTGCTGGAACGGGCCGGGATCTGCGACGCAGCGGACGTCACCGTCGGCGGAATCCTCGACCTCCGGAACGACGAGAAGCCGACGACCACGACGGTGAGCGTGACCGGCCGGACCTTCGACGGCGAGACCGGGACGAACACCTTCCAGCTCGACGACGCCACGAGCATGGAGGCGAACGTCAACGGTCCGGCGATCGGCTATCTGAAGGCCGCGGTTCGCCGGAACCGTGCCGGAGAGTACGGCGTCTTTGGCCCGGCAGAGCTGATGCCGGGCTTTTGAGATGAGCCGAGGAGGTCGCGAGGAGTCCAACCGAAGCCGGGAGGCGCCCACGGCAACCGATTTCGACCGTGGCTTCGAACTCGAGGACGCACTGAGACGTCGGGAAGACGCAGGCCTCCGTCGTGACCTGCGACCGGTCGATACCGTCGCCGCGAGGGCGCGTCTCGCGTCCGATCCGAAGGGCGAGGAGCCACGGTTCGACGACCGACAGATCGTCTTTGCGGCCAACAACTATCTCGGATTGGCCGGCGACAGGCGGGTCGCAGCCGCGGCGAGTGACGCCGCCCAGACGGTCGGTGTCGGGGCAGGAGCCTCACGGCTCGTCGTCGGCGATACGGCGGTCCACCGGCGACTGGAGCGGAATCTCGCCACAGCGAAGGGGACGGAGCGGGCGCTCGTCTTCTCGTCGGGCTACGCCGCAAACGTCGGAACGATCACCGCACTCGATCCGGACGTCGTCTTTTCTGACGAACTCAACCACGCGAGTATCATCGACGGATGCCGGCTCTCCGCGGCCGACGTAGAGGTGTACCCACACTGTGATCCGTCGGGGCTCGAGGCCGCGATGCGACAACGGACAAAGGAAGCCGAATCGGAAGCGAAAGCGGAATCGTGGCTCGTCGTCACCGACTCGGTGTTCTCGATGGATGGCGATGTCGCGCCACTCGCCGCGATCTGTGACGTCGCCGATCGGTACGGTGCCTGGGTGATGGTCGACGAGGCGCACGCGACCGGTGTCTACGACGGCGGCGTCGTCGGACGCGAGGGGCTGCGGGATCGGGTCGACATCCAACTCGGGACGCTTTCGAAGGCGCTGGGTGCACAGGGTGGCTTCGTCGCCGGTGAGGAAGCCCTCGTCGAGCACCTGTTGAACACCGCCCGCGCGTTCGTATTCTCGACCGGACTCTCGCCGCCTGCGGCCGCCGCCGCGGACGAGGCGCTGTCACTCGCCGCGGAACGACGCGACGCGCTGTGGAACAACGTCGAACGGCTCCGAGACGGACTGGAGTCGATGGGATACGAGGTGTACGGGGACACCCACATCCTGCCGGTCGTCGTCGGCGACCGCGAGGACGCCGTCGCCCTCGATTCGGCGCTGGAATCGGCGGGGATCGTCGCACCGGCGATCCGTCCGCCGACCGTTCCGGAGGGGACGAGCCGAATCCGACTCGCACCCCAGTCGACACACACGGTCGAGGAGATCGAACGCTGTCTGGCGGCCTTCGAGGCCGCAGGCGAGGAGGTCGGGCTGCTGTGAGTGACGATCACACGTCGAAGCGTCCCGTCGACGGTGACCTCGCCGTCGTCGGCACCGACACCGGCGTCGGAAAGACGGTCGTCACGGCGGCAATCGTCCATCGGCTTCGAGAGCGCGGCGTCGACGCCCGGGCGATCAAGCCGGTTCAGACCGGGTATCCGGACGACGACGACGCGGCGGTCGTCAAAAATACCTGCGCCGATTCGGAGGCAGCGACGACGCTGCGAACCTACGAGGAGCCACTCGCGCCGGCCGTCGCCGCCCGTCGTGCCGGTGATCCGATCGACTACGAATCGTTTCTGGAAGCAACGCGGACGGCACGCGACACGGCAGACGTCGGTGTCGTCGAAGGAGCCGGCGGCCTCCGCGTCCCGCTCGCCGGCGACGAGGAGATCGTCGATCTGGTTCGTGATCTCGGCGTCCCGGCGCTCGTCGTGGCGCGATCCGGCCTCGGGACGCTAAACCACACCGCCCTGACCGTCGAAGCCCTGCGTCGGCGCGATGTCCCCGTCGCCGGCGTGATCCTCAACGGCTACACCGGTGCATCGGTCGCGGAGCGAACGAACCCCGAGGAGTTGCGCCGGATGTGTGACCTCCCGGTCTGGACGCTACCGAAGCGTGAGCTGTCGAACCCAGCAGACATCAGAGAACTCGCCGCCGAAGTGCCGTCGGTGCACAGACAGATGGGGGAGTAATCCCCCGTGTGACACTACGGAGCCATCTGGCTCCACAGTACAGTTGTTCCGCATCGAAAATAACTCTGTGGTCGTTCCACCGGTAACACTCCGGAAGGCGTGGTATCGTCGTCACGTTTCCCCCCGATATCATAACCCGCCCCTCAATTGCGGATATTTATTATAACTAGTTTCTCTGTGGCTGTTTTTATTACTAATATCAAATCACATAATAACTCTTATTTTAGTGGGAGGCAACGGTAGCAGTATGGACCTAACACGGCGTACAATGTTGCGAGGGAGCGCAGGAATCGGAGCAGCGGGCATGATCTCACTCGCCGGGTGTTCTGAGGGTGACCAGGGAGATCCGGACGCCGGGGCTGACGAAGGGGAGACACAGCAGGAAGCACAAACGGTGACCGTTCTGGCCGAAGCCATCGGAGGGGGGCACGACCACGATCATGATCACGACGACCATGATCACGATCACGATGACGACCACGACGACCACAACCATGACGACGATCATCACGACGATCACGATGATGATCACGACGATCATGACCACGACGACCACGACCACGATCACGGAATGGTCGACGACGACATCATGGCGGAGGCGTGTGGGCACATGGAGTTCGACGAACCAGAGGCGATCGTCGGTGGGAGTTCCCCGGAGAGTCCTGCCATGCTCGGGGCCACCCACCAGCCGTTTGCCGTCTCAATCGAAGAAGACGTAGCGTACGTCGCCTTCGAAGCGGCAGGTGACCACGACCACGACCACGATCACGACGACGACCATCACGATGATCACGACCATGATGATCACGATGACGATCACGACGACGAGCATGATGATCACGACCACGACGACGAACACCACGACGACGACGATCATCACGACGACGATCATCACGACGACGACCATGATGATGGCCACGACGACCACGACCACGACGACGAACACCACGACGACGATCGGAATCTGTTCGGATTCTTCGCCCGTGACGGAACGATCTCCGTCCACGAGGGTGAACTCGAAATGGAAGAACACGACGTCGAGGCCTGCCCCGGCGAGATCGGCATGTTCGTGATCGTCGAACCACACGACGGCATGGTCGTCCTCGAGTTGCAGCCGGACGCCTGACGAGGGTCGTCCCGGCGCCGATTTAGTAACTACGGGCCCGTTATCTCCGATTTATTATTAACCGTTTGTAGACGTGTAATAACGCTTTTATCGACGGACGATCAACGACAGACCAGAGATGAACGTAACGCGACGCTCGGTGCTGAGGGCCACGGCAGGGGCCGCAGGGGGGAGTGTCCTGGCCGGCTGTCTCGGCGACGCAAGCGAGGGGAACGACGGGTATGGAGCCTTCTTTACGCTCTGGGATTGGGCAAACGAGGTCGGCGGCGACGCCTTCGGCTTCGAAACCCCCGTTTCGGCCGGGCAGATGGGCCACGGGTGGAGCCCCGATGGAAATATCACCCGGGACATCGCCTCGACGGAGATGTTCATCTATCTCGACACACCGGAGTTCTCGTGGGCACAGGACGTTGCCGCGGAACTGCAACGGGACTACGAGAACGTCGCCGTCGTCGATTGTCTCGATGGTCTCGGACCGCATCTCCTGTCGTTCGACTCTCAGTCGCTGCCGGACCCGGATCGCGGGCGGGAGTACCCGATCGACTCGCTCCGGGTCGAGGAGTTCGACATCTTCGATCTTCGCTCCGAACAGCAACTGGGGTACTGGCACACCGACCACTGGCACGGGGGAATCCCCGACGTTCCGATCGACGGGCACGTGCCGGTCGGGGTGGTTCTCGAGGACGACGACGGTCACGTCGTTCCACTCGGGGAAAACGAAACCTATCAGGTCGACGCTCGAACGACCGACGACGGCATCGTGGACGTCGAAGCCCACGGGCCGGTCGTCGAGTTCCACGGCCGATCTCTGGGACAGACCGGCGTCGTGTTCCAGTTCCGCCGTGGCGACGAGGTGATCTACGAGACAGACGGCGATCCAGCCACGGTGTCGGTCCTCGAAGACGTCGAGGGATCTGCGGGTGAGTTCCACGATCCTCACGTCTGGGTCGATCCGGTGCTCGGACAGCAGATGGTCGAGACCATCGCCACGGAACTGGCCGCCGTCGATCCAGACAACGCGGAGGTGTACGAGGAAAACGCCGCAGACTACACCGACCGAATGGAGTCGGTACACGAGGAGTTCGAGGAGCTATCCCGTGAGGCCGAACTCGACGTCGCCGTGTTTGCCGGTCACGATTCGTTCAGATACCTCGAACGACGCTACGGCTTTGACCTCCACACGCCCGTCGGAATCTCTCCAAACGCGGCGGAGTCCTTCGAGGACATTTCGAATACGATCGAGGTCGTAGAGCGACACGGCATCGACACCGTCCTCTACGATCCGTTCGAGGCCCCCGACCCCGACAACGACGTGCCACAGATGGTCGAGGTGCTGTTCGAAAACACCGACATCGACAACGCCGAGCCGCTGAGTCCGGCGGAGGGAACGACGCGGACGTGGCAGGAAAGCGGCTGGGGCTGGGTCGAACAGATGGAACAGATCAACCTCCCGTCGTTGCGAATCGCCCTGAGAGCCTGATGGCGAAGCAAAACGGTCGTAGGGCTGGAGACCGCTTTTCCGACGAAGGCGTGGACGAAATCGTCGAAGTCGAGAATGTGACGTTCAGTTACGGAGAGACGACCGCAGTCGAGGACGTCTCCCTGAGCGTCGACGCCGGGGAGTTTCTCGGCCTGATCGGCCCGAACGGATCGGGGAAGACGACGCTTCTGCATCTCATGCTCGGTCTTCTCTCGCCGGACAGCGGCTCAGTCGAACTGTTCGGCGAACCGGCAACGTCCTTCGAGGCCGGCGAGCGGATCGGGTACGTCTCACAGCGGGCGACGGACCGCGGCGGAACGATGCCCGTGACGGTCCGGGAGACCGTCCTCATGGGGCGGTTTGCCCGTGCCGGACATCGACGGCTGTCGACCGAAGACGAGGAGACCGTCGACGCCGCACTCGAGCGGGTCGGAATAACCGATCTGGCCGATCGCCGAATCGGCGCGCTGTCCGGCGGTCAGCGCCAGCGAGCGTTCATCGCCCGTGCACTCGCCTCCGAGGCGGACATCCTCGCCCTCGACGAGCCGACCGTCGGCATCGACGCCGACTCACGAGACGAGTTTTACCGGCTGTTGAACGACCTCAACGACAACGGAATGACGATCATCCTGATCGAACACGACATCGAGGTGCTGACCGAACACGTCGATACCGTCGCCTGCATCAACACGCAACTGTACCACCACGGCGGCACGGTGTCGTTCCTCGAGAGCGAGGCCCTCGCCGAGGCCTACGGTGCCACGGGCAGGATTCTCGAACACGACCACCCATGAGTCTGGAACAGGAGACGTCCGACGGAACGAGAGATCGGGTCCGGAGAGCCGTCCGTGGCGCGTCACCGCGGACGATCGTCGAACTCGCGGGACTCACCGTCACCGGGGTGCTCGCGGTCGTGATGATCGGCTTCATCGGCGTCGATTGGCTGCGGGACGCTCCCGGTGTGGTTGGCGCCGTCGGAGCGACTGCCTTCGCCGGGTTCATGTCGGGCGGCGCGTGGCTGGATACCGTCGTCGGAACGAACGTGTTCAGACATCCGTTCATGTGGCGGGCGATCGGCACCGGGGTGTTGATCGGGATCGTCGGACCGCTGGTCGGGACGTACCTCGTTCACAGACAGATGGCGCTAATCGGAGAGACCCTCGCCCACACCGCCTTCGCCGGCGTCGCTGTCGGCGTTCTCGTCGTCGCCGGGCTGAGCGGCACCGGGATCGTCGACCGGGTCGGATCGAGTGGCACCCTGCTGCTCGTCGCTTTGATCGTGAGTGTGTTCGGAGCCCTCGGCCTCCAGTGGCTCACCGACCGAACCGACAGCTACGGCGACGTGCCGATCGCGATCGTACTGACCGGGAGTTTCGCGGTCGGGACGCTTCTCATCAGCTGGGGTCGGGGTTCAGTCACACTCGCGATCGACATCGAGGGGTTCCTGTTCGGCAGTCTCGCAATCGTCACCGTCGAGGGCGCCCGACTCGTCGCCGTTTTGAGTGTCCTCGTCGTCGTCGGCGTGGCGGCCAACTACAAGCAGTTCCTGTTCATCACCTTCGACGAACAGGCGGCCCGTGTCGCCCGGGTGAACGTCGGATTCTACAACGTCCTCCTGATCGTCATGACCGCGGTCGTCGTGGTCGGTGCGATGCAGATCCTCGGCGTCATCCTCGTCGCAGGACTGCTCGTCATCCCCGTCGCCGCGGCCTCACAGCTCTCGGAAAGTTTCCGTGAGACGCTGTATCTTTCGGTGCTCTTCGGACAGCTTTCGGTTCTCGGCGGCCTCGCCGTCGCAATCGCCGCGAGTCTTCCACCGGGGGGTTCGATCATCGTCATCGCGATCGGCTTCTATCTCCTGTCGATCGCCGTCTCCGACCGCTCTGCCGGGGCAATTTCGGTTCACTGACGCCCGCGTCGTTTTGGTCGGTTGCATTATTCCGCGACGGCTGCTACCTCGCCGCCCGATAGCTCCCGGAGGCGTCTCGGGTCGATCGGAAACACCGCCTCGGGGGTGCCAGCAGCAGCCCAGACCTCGTCGAACTCCAGCAGCGTCTCGTCGATGTACACCGGAACCGGGGTGTCGTGACAAAAGGGCGGAACCCCGCCGATCGACCAGCCGAGCGTTTCGTCGATGTCGTCGGCAGCAGCCATCCCCGTCGCATCCGGGTCGACTCCAAGCAGGTCAGCGACGGCGGCCATGTCGACGCGATTTGCCCCACTCGTCACCACGACGACGAGCCGTCCGTCGGCATCGACGACGATCGCACTCGCAATCGCGGCGACGTCACAGCCGACGGCCTCCGCGGCGTCCTCGGCGGTCTTCGTCCCTTCCGGAAACTCGTGTACTTCGATGGATACGTCGTACGCTTCTGTCGCACGCTCGAGAAACTCCTCCGATCGCGGGTGCATACCGGATCCGACAGCCTCGGCGATAAGAAAACCGACGGTTCGGCGGGGCTGTGGTGTACACCACAGGTGGACGAACGTCGAGGGCAACTTTCAGGGAATCGGCTCACCTGCATCGGTGTATGACACGCCTCGGTGTCGATGTCGGTGGGACGTTCACCGATTTCGTCGCCATCACCGACGGTGAACTCACGGTTGAGAAGGTCGCCTCCACGCCGGAGACGCCGGAGGAAGCCGTCGAAACGGGGTTCGAGACCGTCGTCGACCCGACGGCCGTCTCGTTTTTCGGCCACGGAACCACGATCGCAACGAACGCCGTCCTCGAAGGCACCTTCGCGGAGACGGCGCTTGTCACGAACGAGGGGTTTCGTGACGCCATAGAAATCGGTCGACAGGCCCGGCCCGACATCTACGATCTGCAGGCGACGAAGCCCGATCCGATCGTCCCGCGAAACCGACGCTACGAGGTCCCCGGTCGTCTCGACGCCCGCGGTGGGGTGCTCACCCCCCTCGACGAGGCGGCCGTCCGAGCAATCGCCACGGAGATCGGAACGCGAGACGAGATCGACTGCGTCGCCGTTTCGCTGCTGTTTTCGTTCGAAAATACCGAACACGAGCGACGGGTCGTCGAGATACTGAACGAGGCGGGAATCGAGAGTATCTCGCGATCCTCCGCCGTGTTGCCGGAGATTCGGGAGTACGAACGAACCCTCACGACCGCGATGAACGCGGCGCTGAAGCCGGTCGTCGGACGGTATCTGGGACGGCTCGATGCCGTCTGTGACGCCTCGGGCATCGACGTCCCGACGCGTCTCATGGCCTCGAACGGGGGAATCATTGCCGCCGACGTGGCGGAGCAACGGCCGGTCGAAACGCTGCTTTCGGGCCCTGCAGCGGGTGTTCGAGGCGCAGCACACGTCGCAAAACGGCACGGATACACGGACGTGTTGAGCATGGACATCGGCGGCACCTCCTGTGACGTCTCGATCGTCGAGGACGGCGATCCGCTCGTGACACGGGACGTGGACGTCGGCGGGTACACCGTCGGCGTTCCGATGGTCGACGTTCACACGGTCGGCGCCGGCGGCGGGTCCATCGCGAGTCTCGACGACGGCGGCGCACTTCGCGTCGGTCCGGAATCGGCAGGAGCCGACCCGGGGCCGGCCTGCTACGGACGTGGTGGCACGGAACCGACCGTGACCGACGCCCACTGTGTGCTCGGTCGCATCGATCCGTCGGCGTTCGTCGGTGACGTCGGCGGCGGGGTCGACGCCGCAGAGGCGGCGATGGAGCGTCTGGGTGACCGCCTCGGTGTCGGGCCGCGCGAGGCGGCATCGGGTGTCTTGCGGGTTGCCGATGCGGCGACGGCCGGTGCGTTGCAGGTCGTCTCCGTCGAGCGAGGGCACGACCCACGGACGTTCGCGCTCGTCGCCTTCGGTGGGGCCGGACCGCTGCACGCCGCCGCCGTCGCCGACGATGTCGGCGTTCCGACCGTGCTCGTTCCGAGAACCGCCGGGGTGCTTTCGGCACTCGGCTTGCTCGTTGCGGACCTCACGTACGATCACACCCGGAGCCGAATCCGGCCGTGGGACCGCGTCGACGCCGAGTCGTTGGATTCGGCCTTCGCCGAACTGGAGGCAGCAGGCAAAAGGCAGGTGCCAGCGGCGCTTCCGGTCGAACACGAACGGTCGATCTCGCTGCGTTACGACGGCCAGACATTCGACGTGCAGGTGTCCGCAGACGAGATCGATTCGACCGCTGGAGCGGCAGAACTGGAGGCCGTCGAATCGCGGTTCCACGACCGACATCGGGGTAGATACGGCCACGCGGCTCCGGAGGAGCCGATCGAACTGGTCGGCGTCTCCGTTCGAACGCGTGGTGTCGTCGATCCACCGGAGATCGAGGCGCCGGCGCCTTCGAGTGACGACCCGGACGATGCGGTCACGGAAACCCGCCTCGTCAGGTTCGGCGACACCGATCACGAGACACGGGTGTACGACCGGTTGCGGCTGCCGCCCGACGCCGAACTCGAGGGGCCGGCGGTGATCGAGGGGCCGGAGAGTACGACCGTCGTGCGACCGGGTGATCGACTCGGCGTCGCAGAAGGGACGCTCGTGATCGATATCGGGGGTGTCAGCGGTGAGTGAGCGGACCGCCGGGGTCGATCCGATCACGCTCGAGGTACTCAGAAACGCACTCGATTCGGTCTGCGGTGAGATGAACGGCAGTCTCGTTCGGACGGCCTACTCACCGAACATCACGGAGCGACGCGACTGCTCGTGTGCGGTGTTTGATTCTGCCGGGACCCTCGTCGCACAGGCCGAGAACATGCCCGTCCACCTCGGAGCGATGCCGTTTTCCGTCGAAGCCGCACTCGATGCCTTCCCGCCCTCGGCTCTCGACCCAGGCGATGCGGTGCTTTTGAACGATCCATACGACGGCGGCGCCCATCTACCGGATCTGACGCTCGTGACGCCCGTCTTTGCCGGCGGCGACGAACCGGTCGCCTTCGCCGCAAACCGCGCCCACCACGCCGATATCGGCGGCTCGACCGCCGGAAGTGTCGGTGCGACCTCGACGGAGATCTATCAGGAGGGCCTCCGGATCCCGCCGGTGAAACTGCAGGTCGGTGGCGAGGACAACCGATCCGTCTACGCGTTTATCGAGCGGAACGTCAGAACGCCCGAAGAGCGGCGCGGCGACCTCAGAGCACAGGTCGCAGCAAACGAGACGGGCGTCGCTCGGATCGAAGACCTGATCGAACGGTACGGGGAGACGACGTTCGCGTCGGCACTCGAAGCGGTCGCGGACTACTCCGAGCGACGGATGCGGTCAGAACTCGAATCGATGACAGACGGCAGTTACCGGTTCGCCGACGCACTCGACGGCGACGGGCGAGGAGCCGAGGATCTGACCGTCGCAGCGACGGTGACGGTCGACGGCGATTCGGTGACCGTCGATTTCTCGGGGACGGCAGCACAGACGGCCGGCCCGGTAAACGCCGTCTTCGCGGTGACGGCCTCGGCGACGTACTACGCGATTCGGGCGATGACCGATCCCGACATCCCGCCGAATTCTGGCTGTTATCGGCCGATCGAAATCCAGACGCCCTCGGGGAGCATCGTCGATCCGGAGCCGCCAGCGGCGGTCGTCGGCGGTAACCTCGAAACGTCCCAGCGCGTGACCGACGTCGTGTTGGGCGCACTGGCGGAGGCGGTCCCCGAGGCGGCAGTCGCCGGCTGTCAGGGAACCATGAACAACGTCACCTTCGGCGGCACGGACGACGGCGAGGCCTTCACCTTTTATGAGACCGAAGCCGGCGGCTTCGGCGGCCGAACGGGTGGAGACGGTATGGACGCGGTACACGTCCACATGTCCAACACGCTGAACACACCGGCGGAGGTTCTGGAGACGGAGTACCCGCTTCGCGTACAGCGATACGAACTGCGTCCCGATACCGGCGGTGCCGGGGAGTTTCGGGGTGGACTCGGGCTTCGACGGGACATCGAGGTGCTGACCGACGCGACCTGCAGTCTGCTCGCCGACCGACAGCGACACCCACCCTACGGGCTGTTCGGTGGCGCGGATGGGGCGACCGGAGAGACGCACCTCCTGCGGAACGACGACGAGCAACGGTTGCCCGGGAAGTCGACGCGGGACCTTTCGGCCGGAGACGTCGTCAGCCTTCGGACGCCCGGCGCCGGCGGATACGGCAATCCGGCCGATCGGGACCGTGCGGCCATCGAACGCGATCTTCGACTCGGAAAGCTAACGCCGGAGGCGGCACGGAGACGCTACGGGTACGACCCGGATTCGAGCGACGGGACAGACGAGTGACGGTCGAATTTCGTTCCGTACCGTCCGTATTCCCGTGACTCATTTATGAACTCACCTCCCAGCGGAGGTATGAACGAGAAACGAGCCGGATCGAACGGCTGGTTCGAGGGAATCGATCCGGGAGACGAGGCGGCTGCCGTCCGGGCGATTCAGGACGGACGGGCCGAAGCGCCCGCGGAGTGGCCGTCGATCGCCGTCGAGTCGGGATTCACGGCCGAGGAAGCCGACTACTATGACCGACTCCACGAGGTGACGACAGCGGCCGCCCGCTCCGAGGCAACTCGACGGGAAGCCGCAGACGACCAGCAGTTGAAACACACCGTCCGGGCACTCGACGACACGGTTCGAATCCAAAACGAACTCACGGAGCGTGTCACCGAATGGGCGAACAGCCACCCGGAGGCCCCCGACGGCGACGGCGGAATGGAACACGTCAGGGCGATCGTCGAATCCGAAACGGGCGGCGAACTGGGGACCCTGTCACGGCAGGTTCTCGAACTGGAGACCGAAGCGATGCGGCTTCGGGCGGCAGTCGAGCGGGACTGTCCGAGCGTTGCCCCCAATCTCGCCGCGATGGCGGGACCCGTGTTGGCCGCCCGGCTCATCGCACTCGCCGGTGGACTGGAATCACTGGCGAAGAAGCCTTCGGGGACGGTGCAGGTCCTCGGCGCCGAGGAAGCGCTCTTTGCACATCTCCGTGGCCACGCGCCGTCGCCGAAACACGGGATCATCGCGACCCACGAGGCGATTCAGGGAACGCCGCGACAACACCGCGGATCGGCAGCGCGAGCGCTGGCCGGAAAGCTCACCATCGCCGCGCGCGTCGATCACTACTCCGGCGAACGGAAGCCCGAACTGGACGAACAACTGCGGGAGCGAATCGAGACGATCCGGGAGCGTGATTCGGCGTGAGCCTTCCCGACGGAGTCGAACGACGGGAGTTCGGTGGACGGATGCGGCTCGCAACTCGAGGGGGCCCGGTGTACGGAGAGCCAACGGACGGCGAGTGGCGGGCGTGGAATCCGGAGCGGTCGAAGCTCGGGGCGATGATCGAATCGGGGATGGATATCGGCCTTGACGGCGGTGAAACGGTGCTGTATCTGGGGGCCGCAGCGGGGACGACCGTGAGTCACGTCGCCGACTTCGCCGGGCCAACGTACGCCGTCGAGTTCGCCCCGGGGCCGATCGACGAGTTGCTCTCGGCTGCGGAGTCACGCCCGCGGCTGTTTCCCCTGCTGAAGGATGCGCGTTGGCCGGAAACGTACGCACACGTCGTCGAACCCGTAGATGCCATCGTTCAGGATGTCGCAACCCGGGGGCAAGCGGCGGTTGCGATCGAAAACGAGCGGTTTCTCCGTTCGGACGGTCGTCTCCTTCTTTCGATCAAGGCCAGAAGCGAAGACGTGACGGCACGGCCGGAGGACGTCTTCGAGGAGACGCTGTCGACGCTTTCGGAGACGTATTCGATCCTCGAAACCGAGCAACTCGAACCGTATCACGACGACCACCTCGGGGTAGTGGCGGAGCCGCGGTAGCGGATCGCACTCTCGACGGGCCGTATCGACGGGTCGGTCGTGCATCACCTCGGCGACGGTCCGGGTAGTATATTATGCGGGACGCCGAATCCCCTGCCGATGGATCTGGGTTCGTCTGCGGCGTTCGATCGATCGGGAACACTCGGGATCGAGGAGGAGTTCTTTATCGTCGATTCGAGTGGGCGTCCCACGGCAGGAACGGATACACTCGTCTACGGATCAGATCCACCGGAGATACTCGATGGCCGACTCGACCACGAACTGTTCAAGTTCGTAATCGAGACCCAGACCCCGACGCTCGAGGGACTCGAGGAGGCGAGATCGGCCGTCGAGTCGGTCAGAGAGGCACTCGTCGATCACGCGGCCGAACACGGCTACGGGATCGCTGCAGCGGGGCTTCACCCTGCGGCGAAGTGGCGGGAACTCGAACACGCAGAAAAGCCCCGATACCGTGCGCAACTGGATCGAATACAGTATCCACAACACCGCAACACGACGGCGGGCCTCCACATCCACGTCGGTGTCGACGACGCCGACAAGGCGGTGTGGATCGCAAACCAGCTCCGGTGGCATCTCTCGATCATGCTCGCATTGTCCGTCAACTCGCCGTTCTGGAACGGCTTCGACACCGGCCTGGCGTCTGCACGGGCGAGGGTGTTCGAGGCGCTTCCGAACACGGGCGTTCCGACCCGATTCGAGGACTTCGAGGCGTTTCAGCGCTTCGAGCGTCGGATGATCGAGACGGAATCGATCGGTGACAGGGGCGAGTTGTGGTACGACGTTCGGCCACACTCCGGCCACGGAACCGTCGAGGTGCGCGCCCCCGATGGACAGTCGGACCCCGATCGGGTGTTCGCGTTCGTCGAATACACGAAGGCGCTCGTCGAGGATCTGGGAGCGCGCTACGACGACGGCGAAACGGGGTTTGGTCACCGACGGGAGCCACTCGACGAAAACAAGTGGCGGGCGATGCGGTACGGCCACGACGCGGAGTTGTTATCACGTAGCTTCGAGGAGACGATCGGCCTCGGCGAGTTGGTCGATCGAGAGTGTTCGCGGCTCGGAATTTCGGGGATTCGGGAGATTTACGACGGTGGCAGTGGAGCACAGAGACAGCGTGAAATCAGGGAACGAGAGGGCCTCGACGGCCTCTGTGAGGCCATTCGCGTCCGACGAGACGAACCCTGAGAATTTATATTTACCAATTCCCTGCCTCCCCCTAACAGGATCTATGTCCACCGACAACCCTTCAGACGACGGGGAGCAGAATGGGGTCGACGACGACGGCGTCCGAAATCGACTCGGTCAGGAGACAAAACGGGCGACAGAGGGGTTCGACGAGGGGGTCGTCGATCTCCTCGCCTGGATCCTCGATACGGAGACGCGAGCGCGAATCTACGTGTATCTTCGACAGAATCCGGGGAGCACGAGCGAGGAAATCGCCGACGGAACGGGACTGTATCCGAGCACAGTCCGTGAGTCACTCGCCGCCCTCAACGACGAAGGCAAGGTCACACGTCGCAAGCGAGAGGCGTCCGGTGCGGGCAACAATCCCTACGAGTACACCGCGATCGCACCGAGTGATCTCGTCGGAGAGGTCGTCGGAGAGGTACAGTCGGAGTTGAATACGGTGTTCAACCTCGACGAACACCTCGATCTCCGTGACGGGCGCAACGAGGACGAAACGCCGGTGACGATCACCGTCGACGGCTCCGAGACGGATCGATAGGCGTCGACGGTATCGGCGCATCGAAGCCACTATAGGCTCACCGACGGACACGTGGGTATGGATGTCGTGCTGGGCGGGACGTTCGACCCGATACACGACGGCCACCGGGCACTGTTCGACCGGGCGTTCGAACTCGGCGACGTGACCGTCGGACTCACGAGTGACACCCTCGCCGGGAAAACGCGAAACGTAGACCGCCGTGTCCGTCCGTTCGAGGAACGAAGACGGGACCTCGAAACGGAGCTTTCGGCCCTCGCCTCCGAGTACGATCGGGAATTCGAGATACGACGTCTCGAGGAGCCGACGGGCATCGCAACCGAACCGGGATTCGACGTACTCGTCGTCTCACCGGAGACCGAATCCGGCGGCCGGCGGGTGAACGACGTCCGGGAGGAACGCGGCCTCGATCCACTCACCATCGAGGTCGTCGACCACGTCTACGCCGACGACGGCGACATCATCTCCTCGACACGGATCGTCAACGGCGAGATAGACACACACGGCAACGTCACCCCGGAGCGTGAGGGCCGGCCGCCTGCAAAAAAATAGCGGTCGATCGGACGACACACATCCGAGGCCGACTACCACCGCGGTGGTTCGAGCCCGGCCTCCTCGAGGATCGCCTTCCAGCGCTTCTGTACGGTCAGCCGCGAGACGCCGACTGCGTCCGCGACGGCGGCCTGTGATCGCTGTTCGCCGGCGATCAGCGTCCCGGCGTAGACGCTCGCGGCGACCGTCGCCGGCTTCGATCGATCCGTCTGTGGAACGCTCGAAAGAAACAGATCTGTCGCTCTGCTCCGAGCAGCCTCCCCCAGTCCGAGTCGTTCGGCTGCGTCGTCGATTTCGGCCAGCCACTCCTCGTTTTCGACCGGATCACTGGCTCGGTACACGGATACCGGTGGCTTCGGCATCCAGGAATATAAACGACCGGCGACGATTTGTGGCTGGACGACCAAACGAAGCCGTGCAGATCAGCGCGATTTACACGAGCGAGTCGGCCGGTGAGCCGATGCAGCGCCGCGACCGCATCCGGGCGGTCGAGGGCGGACTGGAAGGCGATCGGTACTGCACCGGATCGGGTCATTACTCGCCGTTCGACGTCTGTGAGGTGACGTTCATCGAACGGGACGTTCTCGAAACGATAGCGGCGAACACTGGCATCGATCTGAGCGACGGACAGCACAGACGGAACATCGTCGTCTCCGGCGATCTCGGTGAACTGCTCGGCTGTCGGTTCACCGCCGGAGCGGCGACGTTCGAGGCAACCCGACGACGACCGCCGTGTCGGTATCTCGAGGAACTGACCGGCGAGGACGGCCTCATGCGGGCGCTGGGTGACGACCGCGGCGGGATCTGTGCCCGCGTCGCCGAACCGGGTGCAGTCGCCGAGGGTGACGAAATCGAGGTGTGTGCGGAGTTGAGCAACTTCGAGGGTCTCGTTGCGAGCATTCGTGAACGCGTCGGGCAGTAGCGACAGGTATTTTTGAGCAATGTGAGTACGGTTGGGTGTGCGCGGGTAGCCGAGCCAGGCCAAAGGCGCAGCGCTTAGGACGCTGTCCCGTAGGGGTCCGCCGGTTCAAATCCGGTCCCGCGCATGAGCGAACGAAGTGAGCGAAGAGCAGGGGCGGTTCGAACCCTGGAAACCGAGCGAAGCGAGGTTTCATTCGGTTCAAATCCGGTCCCGCGCACTGACTGAGTTTTCGAGCGGAGTGAGAAAACGATGGAAGAAACAGGGCCGATTTGAACCGTCAGATCGTATCTTTGACTTCCTCGACGATTTCGTCGGCCATCTCAATCGCTCCGAGCTGTGCCGCCGCGTAGTGGCGTCCCGACCAGACGCGGCTCTTGGCCGCCTGGTCGCGGGCATCACGGAAGCTCTCGTACTCTTCTGTAATTTTTCCGCCACCGGTTTGGCTGTTACCATCGGCAGTCTCTACTGTAATCTCGAAAGAATCGACATCGCCGAACTCGTCTTCGAGAAGTCGCTGGGAGGTCGTACTCACGGTCGTCAGCCCCGAAGCGTACTCCGGCGCGGGCGCCCAGCCTGAGATGGCCTTCCAATCGTCATTTGTATCAAGATCTGGGTTTTCCAGATCGTCGACGTTTGGGCGATCCTCGGCGTTGGCGGCCGATTCCGGAATCTGTTTTGTGGTCCCCGTCGCCGCGTGTGGCCGCCATCCCATCCGATCGGCGTAGAAACGCTTGTTGTTCCAGTTGACGATCCCGGAGTCTTGGACAGCGATCCCGAGTCTGGCGTACAACCGGACGGTCTTGTAGAATGACAGCTCCTCGTTTTCGACGTTGACCTTTGCGACCTGAAGCCACCGTCCCTCGGGCTGTGGCGTCCCCGGAAGGGCAGCCCAGAAGGACCCCTCGTCACGGAAGCCTTTCGGCGGGTCGATGCCGAGAGTGAGTTCTTTTTTGTCCTCATCATACTCCAAATCGTCGGAGTAACCGAGGACCTCGTTTTCGACCGAGCCGCCGACGTAGGTGCCGTCCGCGAGTTGCTTCGCTTCATGCTCATCGTACATATCTTTGGAGATATCGAATGTGACTTTTTTTCGGACATCATGGGGTTCACGGTTGAGATTCCCAGTTATCAGGGTCCGGGTGTACTCGACTGCGAACTCCAGAGAGTCGGGTTTCGGTGGCTCCGGTGCCCGAACGGCGTCTTCGCCTCCTTCTTCACCCTCCTCGGGTTGCTCCGGAAGTCCCCACGGCTCAAGATCGGCGAGACAGGCGCTGCCCCACTCGTCGGCCCGCTGGGCCATTCCGGGTTTGAGCTCCTCTTTGTCGTCGACCACGTCGTAGTCCGATGTACAGTCGGCTCCGGAGCCCTCTCGCTTTTTAATTATCTCCCTCGCGACTTTTCGTCCCCACGCCTCGCCCGCAGCCTGGTTCCCGTCTTGGTACTCGTCGAGGTGTTCCTCGAGCAGCTCGTCGTAGTCGTCCTGAAGATCCTCCGCCGTCTCGTCGTCGAGTTCTTCCTCGGCAAGTGTCGAGAGGATTTCGTTCGCCCCGCCGGCAAGCGCAGCAGCACGGCAGGCTCCCGGAATAACGTCCGGCTCGACGGCATACTGATCGCCGGCCTTGAAGCCCTCCCCGCGCTGTTTGTGAACCCCGTTGACCGCGTCGTACATCACCGTGCCGAGAAAGAC
>JARWGK010000066.1:0-11610 GCA_040409725.1 Natronomonas sp. | reverse complement strand
CCGTCGACGAGGAGAGCCAAGAGCGGTACGCGGCTGAGATCGAGCGCGTGCGGCACAACAACGATCCCGACGATCCGATCTGATCGCCGCGATCCGATCGCCCCGTCCGGAACGAACGCGACGGCCGAGCCTCAAGGCCTTTATTCCATCGGGCGGAATTCGCCCGTAATGGCCGCCATCGAAATCGACGGCGTACGAAAGGACTTCGGTGACGTGACGGCGCTTTCCGGCGTCGATCTCACCGTGGAGGAAGGCGAGGTGTTCGGCTTTCTCGGACCGAACGGTGCCGGCAAATCGACGACAATCAACGTGTTGCTCGATTTCGTCCGGGCCGACGAGGGGACGGCCCGCGTCCTCGGACACGATGTCCGCGAGGAAAGCGTCGCCGTCCGGGAGCGGACCGGCGTCCTGCCCGAGGGATTCAGCCTCTACGAGCGGTTGTCTGCACGGGAACACCTCCAGTTTGCGATCGACTCGAAGGAGGCCGAGGCGGACCCGTATCCGCTGCTCGAACGGGTCGGTCTCGAAGACGCCGCCGATCGGAAGGCCGGAGGGTTCTCCACGGGGATGCGTCAGCGACTGGCGCTTGCGATGGCTCTCGTCGGCGACCCCGACCTGCTCGTTCTCGATGAACCCTCCTCGGGGCTTGATCCAAACGGTGCGCGTGAACTCCGGGAAATCGTCGAAAGCGAGGCCAACGAGGGGACGACGGTGTTTTTTTCGAGCCACATCCTCGGGCAGGTCGAGTCCGTCTGTGACCGGGTCGGGATCATCCGGGACGGGGAGGTCGTCGCCGTCGACTCGATCGAAGGGCTTCGGGAGGCCGTCGGATCTGGATCGACGCTCGTCGTCGAGGTCGACACCGTCCCGGACGGGATCGCACACAAGTTGAAGAGCAACGAGGGGGTCGACGGCGTCACGATCGACGGAACGACGCTGCGGGTCGACTGTGCGGACGACGCCAAGACGACCGTGCTGTCGACGCTCGAAGACGAAGGGGCGACGGTCTCGGATTTCTCGACGGAGGAAGCGCCGCTGGAGGATCTCTTCGCCGCCTACACGGAGGAAGAGACATGAGCATCGCCGCCGTCACGGAGAAGGACTTCCGCGATGCGATCCGGTCTCGACTCCTGCTCGTTTTGACTGCCCTTTTCGTGTTGTTTGCGATCGCGCTGTCGTGGTTCGTCTCAGAGTTCGACCAGCAGGTGCAGTTTCAGGAGGAAATCGCCGGAGAGGTCACGACGCTGGTGTTGATCGAGGGGTTCGTCGGCCCGGTGAGTATTTTCATACCGATCGTCGCCATCGCCGCCTCCTACCGGGCGATCGCCGGTGAACGACAAAGCGGGAGCCTGAAGCTGCTGCTGTCGTTGCCGAACGATCGCCCAGACGTCGTGGTCGGGAAGTTCTTCGGACGGGCCGGGGTCGTCAGCGTCGCCGTGTTGACCGGGTTCACCGTCGGGCTCGTCGCCACCGCCGCACTCGGACTGTCGATTTCCATCCTCGAGTATCTCACCTTCGTCTTCGTCTCGTTGCTTCTCGCCTTCGTCTTCGTCAGCATCTCCGTCGGCGTCTCGGCGTTCACCGCCTCGACGTCGCGTGCAGCGTACGGAGCCTTCGGCGTCTTCGTTGTCTTCCAGTTCCTCTGGGACATCCTCGTCACGGGATTCGTCTACGCCGCAAACGGATTTTCCTTCCCGGGGCCGGAGGAGGAACTTGCCGATTGGGTCGAAAACGGCGCCGAGTTGCTCCTCGTCATCGATCCGACGACGGCGTACGAACAGGGGGTGCTCTGGGTGATTCGGCGCGTCGCAGAGGACCTCGACGTCGAAGGTGCCGCGGCCGACGTTCCCTTTTATGCACAGGACTGGTTCGGCTTCGTCTTCCTCCTGATCTGGATCGCCGTCCCGCTTGCCGTGGGGTATGCTCGCTTCGAGTCGTCGGACCTGTAGCGGCGTGTCGGCAGGACGCTTTTGACCGTTCACGGACAACGCATCGGTATGGACGGGAACCCATTCGAAGAGATCGAGCGGGTGTTCGATCAGATACAGGAGGAGTTCGACATCGAGGAACCGCTGGGATCCGGATCACTCCCGATCGACGTTGCGGAATCCGACGAGGCCTTCCTCGTCCGGGCCGACCTCCCGGGTGTCGATCGGGCCGACATCGACGTCCAGTTGTACGGCGAAACGCTCCAGATCACCGCGACGCGGGAGCGTGAGGATACGCCCGGAGAGTTCATCCGACAGGAGCGACCGCGACACCCGATCGATCGGTCGATTCGGCTCCCGGGTGCAGTCGACGCCGAAGGCACCGAGGCCGACTACGACGACGGCGTCCTCTCGATCAGACTCCCGAAACGGCGCGTCGACGGCGGCACGCAGATCGACGTCGACTGACCCGTCGTCGGTCCGCACGACGATCGTCTCACTCCCGTCTGACGGCGTGTTAACCCGCTTTGCGTCTTGCGGTTTTACTTTCAGTCTGCGTGGTATGGTTTTATTATCCTCCGGGGTATCTATCCGAGTGCACACGCTCTTTCCCCCTTTGTTACGACGCCGAAAGCGGCAGCACCGTTCGCCGAATACGGCAGGCCGAAGAACTACGGGAAGGCGGGTCGGAGGTCCTGTATGATCGGGCTGTCGGACGTCGAAGCGGCACGTGAGCGGATCGCCGGAACGATACGAGAGACGCCGCTGAACCGTTCACGACACTTCTCCGAACGGACGGACGCCGAGGTACACCTGAAACTGGAGACGTTTCAGCGGACCGGGTCGTTCAAGATCCGCGGGGCGACAAACCGGATCGCGCTGCTCGAGGAAGACGAACGGGCGGCGGGAGTCGTCGCGGCGAGTGCCGGAAACCACGCCCAGGGCGTCGCACTCGCCGCCACGAGCATCGGCGTCGACTCGGTCGTCGTGATGCCGGAACACGCCCCGATTTCGAAGATCAACGCGACCCGGGAGTACGGCGCCGAGGTGATCCTCCACGGCTCCGACTACGATGCCGCCGCCGAACGGGCAAGAGCAATCGAAGCGGCGGAGGACCGGACGTTCGTCCACGCCTTCGACGACCCGGCGGTGATGGCCGGGCAGGGAACGATCGGGTTAGAAATCGTCGAGGCGTGTCCCGAGGTGGACACGGTCGTCGTCCCCGTCGGCGGCGGTGGGTTGATCGCCGGCATCGCGACGGCTGTCGAGGCGCGAACCGACGCCCGAATTATCGGCGTGCAGGCGGAGGGAGCCGAAAGTGCATCCAGATCGCTACGGGAGGGGCGGATCGTCGAACGGGACGGGGTCGACACGATCGCAGACGGGATCGCCACGAGGAAGATCGGACGACGGCCCTTCGAGGTGATACAGGAGCGCGTCGAGGACGTCGTCACCGTCACGGACTCCGAGATCGCAAACGCCCTGACGTCGGTGCTGGAGCGACACAAGGCACTCGTCGAAGGGGCCGGAGCCGTCTCACTCGCAGCGGTGCTGGAAGGTGCGTTCGATTTCGAGGACGGAGAGGTGATCGTCCCGGCGATGTGCGGCGGCAACATCGATCTCAACGTGCTCGCAAACGTGATCACCCGAGGACTCGTCGAGCGCGGCCGGTATCTGAAGATTCGGACGGTGCTGAAGGACCGTCCGGGGGCCCTCGAAGGACTCGTCACCCTGCTCGCCGAAAACCGAACCAACATCAACGCGATCGAGCACGATCGAACCTCGAAGGACATCGCGATGAACGCCGCCGAGGTCGAACTCGACCTCGAAACCCGGGGCGATCGACACGCCACAGAACTGCTGGAGACGCTTCGAGAGGCAGGGTATCCGGTGGAAGTGTTGGAGTAGAGAGGTGACAGAGTCACCGCTAATGAACGACGAAGTCGTGAATAGCCAGACAGCAAAGCTGTCTCGAAGGACGGAGCCGGTGGTACTGTGTCGGTGGACTTAGTACGGAGGCAGCAGTTTCAAAGTGTATGAACGTCGGAGACGTTATGACACCGCGGTCAGATCTCGTGACCGCCGAGATTCCCGGCACACGGGACGATGTACTCGAATACCTGCAGCAGCGGCAGTTCTCCTCGGTCCCGGTCGTCAAGCAGGCGGACGACGGCGAGCAGTTTCGAGGGCTCATAACGCGTGAATCCCTGATCGAGGAACCGGAGGAGGACCAACTCGCACTCCTCGTCGAGGAGGTGCCGACGACCGATCCGGAGACGGCGGTGTCGGTGCTCACGGAGCAGATGCGGGAAACCGGCGAACGGCGGGTTCCCGTCCTGTCGGACGGGGCGTTCGTCGGGATGGTCACCGTCACCGACGTGATACAGGCGATCGCAGAGGGTAGCATCGACGGCGACGCGGCCGTCGGTGATCTCGCAACGCGAAGCGTCAACACGGCCTACGCGGAGACGCCGCTACCGGTCGTCGAGCGGGAGCTTTCGTATGCGGACGTGCCGTACGCCGTCGTCCTCGACGACGATGGCGATCCGACGGGGATGGTGACCGACGTCGACATCATCGCCGTCGCCCGGGTGGTTCAAGGGTCTGCAGACCCCGGCGACGCCGTCGCCGGACAGGACGACGAGTGGATGTGGGAAGGGATCAAGGCGGTCGGAAGCCGGGCGGTGCCGACGCTCAACGTCGAGATTCCGACCGAAGCGGTGCGTGAGTTTATGACCGACGACCTCGTCACCGTCGGGCGAACGAAGACGGCACGGGAGACCGCACGGCTCATGATCAAACACGACATCGAGCAGATTCCCCTCGTTTCGGGCGGCACCCTGATCGGTATCGTCAGGGACGTCGATCTGCTGGAGGCGGTGTAGATGAGCGAACTCGAAGCAGTCTCCGAACTCGCAAAGCGGCGTGGCTTCTTTTTTCAGTCGAATG
Source organism: Natronomonas sp. (assembly GCA_040409725.1). GTDB lineage: Archaea > Halobacteriota > Halobacteria > Halobacteriales > Haloarculaceae > Natronomonas. The sequence goes on along the minus strand of JARWGK010000066.1, from coordinate 6,733 downwards.
AGTCCTACGGCGGCACCGCCGGGTTCTACACGTACGGTCCGGAGGGCGCAGCACTGAAGCGCCATTTGGAAGACATCTGGCGGGACATCTTCGTCCGGGCGGAGGGTCACATGGAGGTGTCGGCACCGACGGTGATGCCGGAGGCCGTCTTCGAGGCGTCCGGGCACCTCGATGGGTTCGACGACATGATCGTCGAGTGTGCGGAGTGTGGCGCGACGCATCGAGCAGACCATCTCGTCGAGGACGCCGAGGGCAGCGACGTGGAAGACGCAGAGGCACTGCCGACCGAGGAGGTCGCGGAACTGCTGGCCGAGTTGGGCGTCGAGTGTCCCTCGTGTGGTGCGTCGCTTTCCGACGAACCGGTCGACGAGTTCAATCTGATGTTCGGGACGAACATCGGTCCCGGCTCCTCTGCACCGGGATATCTCCGGCCGGAGACCGCACAGGGCATCTTCGTCGAGTTCCCGCGGCTGAAGGAGTACGCCAGGAATCAACTCCCCTTCGGCGTGGCACAGATTGGCCGTGCCTACCGCAACGAAATCTCGCCGCGGCGGGCGCTCGTTCGGGTCCGGGAGTTCACGCAGGCCGAACTCGAACACTTCATCGATCCGGAAACCGACGAACCGCCGCTCGAAGCGGTCGCAGACGTCGAAGTCGACCTGTACTCGGCCGAACAGCAACACGCCGACGACGGGGGCATCGAGACCTACACCATCGGGGCGGCCGTCGAGGACGGTGTGATCGGTAGTCCGTGGGTCGCGTACTACCTCGGTCGGTCGATCGAGTTCTACGAGCGGATCGGGATCGACATGGATCGGTTCCGCTACCGCCAGCATCTCGCAGGCGAGCGGGCCCACTACGCCGCCGACTGCTGGGATGCCGAGACGGAGGTCGGCGGCAACTGGGTCGAGGTGACCGGCTTCGCCTACCGCTCGGATTACGACCTGCGGAAACACGGCGAGTACTCCGACGGTGACTACACACTGTTCAAGCAGTACGACGAGGCCGAAACGATCGAACGGGCCCGCGTCGACCCCGACATGAGCTATCTCGGGCCGGAGTTCGGTGGCGTCGCCGGCGACATCGCCGAGGCCCTGGCCGAGTTGGCCGAGACGGACCGCTCGGCCTTCGAAGGCGATGTGGTGACCGTCGAGGTCGACGGCGAGGGCTACGACGTTCCGACGGAGAAAACCGGCTTTTCAGTCGAGACCGAAACGGTGGCCGGCGAGCATATCACACCGCACGTCATCGAACCCTCCTTCGGCGTCGGGCGACTCGTCTACAGCGTGCTCACCCACACCTACGGGACGGACGTCGTCGACGACGAGGAACGGACGTTCCTCTCGTTGCCACCGACGATGGCACCGACGGAGGTTGCCGTCGTCCCGCTGATGACGAAAGACGGGATGGACGACAGGGCGAAGGAACTCGCCGAAGACCTCCGGGCGGCCGGCTTCGACGTTTCCTACGACGACACCGGCAACATCGGTCGGCGGTACCGCAGACAGGACGAGGTCGGGACACCATACTGCGTCACGGTCGATTACGAAACCCTCGACGGCGACGGCGTCACAATCCGGGAGCGTGACTCGACGGAACAGACCCGGGTTTCCGTCGAATCGCTGTCGGATGCACTCGAACGACTGTTGGGTGGCACAGCGCTGTCGGCGTTGTAAGATTCTCGGCGTCAGGTCACTCGATGTGGCCTTCGCGTCGGAGTTGATCCGCGTCTGCGGCCTCGTACCGCCACTCGATGTCGGCCTTTTCGTCCTGCCAGTCCCACGGATCGGCGATGACGACGTCGTCCTTGTTGATCCACGTTCGGAATCGCATCCGACCGGGGATTCGGCCCATCCGTTCGACGCCGTCGTTACAGCGGAGTCGGACCCGCTGGCCGCCCAGCATCTCTGTTACGATCGCAAACAACTCGCCGTCGCCCGGCATGCGGAGGTCGTTCCGCGTCGACTCTTCACTCATACGATACATACGTCGCCACGCTATTTAAACGAGGAGGTCTTGAGGACGGCGGCGATCCGAGCGTATCAGTTTCACCGTCCTCGGCGAACCCTTATACGGCAAAGCGACGAAACTGACACAAATGGCGACTGCGTCGGACGAGGACGGATTCGAGTGGCCGCTCGTGACCGAGGGGCTGCTCGAACGACGCCGCTATCAGCTTCTGTTAGCCGAAACGGCGGCGGAGGGACACACACTCGTCTGTCTCCCGACGGGACTCGGAAAGACGGCGGTGAGCCTGCTCGTCACGGCGGAGCGGCTCTCGGCACACCCTGACGGGAAATCGCTTCTCTTGGCGCCGACGAAGCCACTCGTCACCCAGCACGCCGAGTTCTATCGGGAGGCGCTCGAACTCGACGACGAGGACGTCGTCGTCTTCACCGGCGAGGTTCGCCCCGACGATCGGGCCGAACTCTGGGAGTCGGCTCGGGTGGTCTGTGCGACACCGCAGGTCGTCGAGAACGACCTCGTCGGAAACCGCATCTCGCTTGCCGACGTCGTCCACTGCACCTTCGACGAGTGCCACCGCGCGACCGGCAACTACGCCTACAACTACATCGCAGAGCGGTATCACGCGGACGCAGCGGAGCCGCTCGTAACCGGGATGAGCGCCTCGCCGGGCGGCGACAAGACGGAGATCCTGACCGTCTGTGACAACCTCGGGCTGGCCGACGTTGCGGTGATGACCGAGGACGACGCGGACGTGGCCGAACACACCCACACGACCACGGTCGAGTGGGAACGGGTCGAACTCCCGGAGACGGTGATCGAGATCCGGGACGCGTTGAACGAGGTCGTCGCCGATCGGCTCGAACGGCTGCGGGAACTCGGGGTGACGCGAGCGAGTGATCCGAGTCTCTCACAGGGACAACTAAACAAGATACGGGGGAAGCTTCAGGAGTTGATCGACAACGGTGACGGCGACGGCTACGAGGGCATGTCCGCCCACGCCGAGATCATGAAGCTCCGGCGGGCGGTCGAACTCGCCGAGACCCAGAGCGTCGAATCGCTCCGACGATACTTCGAGCGGCAGCGGGAGGCGGCCCGTTCGTCGGGTGCCTCGAAGGCGAGTCAGCGGTTCGTGAGCGAACCGCGGGTCAAGGAGGCGATGCGACGGGCCGAGTCGTTCGACGACCTCCACCCGAAGTTCCGGCGGACGCGGATCTTGCTCGCACAGACGCTCGGCATCGAAAACGGCGAGCGGGTGATCGTCTTCACCGAATCCAGGGACACGGCCGAGACGCTCACCGAATTCCTCGGCGAACACTTCGACACCCGGCGGTTCGTCGGCCAGGGCGACAAGGAAGGCTCCGATGGGATGACACAGACCGAACAGGCCGAGACGCTCGATGCGTTCCGGGACGGCGAATTCGAGGTGCTGGTGTCGACGAGCGTCGCCGAGGAGGGGCTGGACGTGCCCGACGTGGACCTGGTGTTGTTCTACGAACCGGTTCCGAAGGGGATTCGCTCGATCCAGCGCAAGGGTCGAACCGGCCGCGCCCGCGACGGGCGGGTCGTCGTCCTGCTGGCCGAGGACACCCGCGACGAGGCCTTCTACTGGAAGTCGAAACACGAGGAAGACCAGATGGAAGCGGAGTTGCAGTCGCTGAAGTCGATGGAAGGAGAGATTCAGGCCGAGATCGCCGAACAGTCCGGGTTGGCGGAGTTCGAGGCGTCCACCGAGGCGTCCGACGACGCGGAAACGGCTGCAGAACCAGTCGACAGCCAGCAGCGCAGCGACGGACCCACAAACGACACACAGGCTGGGTTGAACGCCTTCGCCTCGGCCGAGGAGGAGTCGAACGGGACCGAGACGGCCGAGACCGAAGCGACGGGCGACACGCGGGACGACGAAGCGAACGCCGACGCCGAGGAGTCGGTCGGTACGGTCCCGTCGGCCGATTCCGAGGAGGGCGTCGAGATCGTCGCCGACCAACGGGAACTCGATTCACACATCGCCCGGGATCTCTCGACGCGAGAGGGGGTCGAAACGAGACTGGAGACGCTTGCAGTCGGCGACTACGTGCTGTCGGACCGGGTCGTCGTCGAGCGGAAGGCCGTCGAGGACTTCCTCGACACGCTCGTCGGCGGCGATCGGTCGCTGTTCGAACAGGTCGGTGACGCGGCACGGTTCTACGGTCGACCGATCGTCGTGATCGAGGGCGAGCGTCTGTACGATTCGCGGAACGTCCACCCCAACGCGATCCGTGGCGCGCTGTCCTCACTCGCCGTCGATTTCGGCGCGAGCGTCCTCCGGACCGAGGACGCCGACGGAACGGCCGACCTCCTCGAGGTGATCGCCAGACGCGAACAGGAAGACGACGACCGTGCGGTGTCGGTCCACGGCGAGAAGGGGAGCAAGACGCTGGCCGAACAGCAGGAGTACGTCGTGAGTTCGATCGCCGAGGTGGGCCCGGTCACGGCACGAGGCCTTCTCGAGGCGTTCGGCAGCGTCGAGGCGGTAATGACGGCCGAGAAATCGGAGCTACAGGCCGTCGACGGAATCGGCGAGGTGACCGCAGATCGGATCAGGGAGGTCGTCGGCGGTCGATACGACGGCGGATGAATCGGCGCCTCAGAGTCGCTTGACGACTTCCAGGGTCTCTGCGGCTTCCTTTGCGGCCGAGAGCAGCGTTCGTTTGCGGCCGACGTCGTCTGTCATCTCCGCACCGTCGACCAACTCCGAGAGCGTCCGTCGGAGCGACGCCTCGGTTTCGCCGAGGTCGCGGTCGGCGGGTCGATCGGAATCGCCGGGTCGACGCGCGGGCGGGTCGGGGGTGACGGGACGGCGGTCCGGAGCCGGTGTCGGACGGCGGTCCTCGTGTCGTTCCTGATCGGCCGGAGGCGCGTCCGAGCCCCGTGTCCGCGGTGGCTCGGAGTGGGTCGGCTCCGGGCGGCCGTCCTCGGAGGCCGAGGGCTCGCCACCGGAAACGGCAGCCTCTGTGCCGTCCGACGTGGAGGTTTCGGCGGCCTCCGGCGACGACGCTCGATCGGTCTCGGTCGGTTCAGTCGTATCGCCTTCACCGCCGCCTTCCGTCATCTCCTGTTCGCAGGTCGGACAGAACTCCCGGCCGTCGTAGCGGAACACGGGCGAGTGACACTCCTCGCAGTGGCGGTTCGTCATCGTCGCGCCCTGCAGGAGGAGTTCACTCATCTGTTCCGTCGCCTCCCGTTCGGCCTTGTCTCGCTCGTACTTTTCCCGTAACTTCTCCCGTTCGGCTTCCTTGTCGAAGTCGTCGCTCATAGGGGAGGATTCACCGTCCGACCGGAAAACGCCTACGCCCGTCGTCCGCGGAGTGGCTCCGGCGTCTCGTCAGTCGAAGCGGATCTCGACTGAATCGTCCGCCGAAAGCGTGATGACGCCGTCGAATCGCTCCTCGAAGGCCGCAACGACGTCGTCGTCGTGGACCTCCGGCGAGAGGTGAAACAGCCCGACGGCGTCGTACTCCTCGAGGAGTTCGAGAATCTCCTCAACGGCGTCGAGTGCCCGATCCTCGTCGGCGTAGTAGGCCATCTCGGTGATCGAATCGAGGCTGATCCGTCGCTTGCCGTCGGAATCCGCGAGGAACTCCCGGATCGTCTCGACGATGCCGTCGAGGTCGTCCGGCGCCGAGGTGTAATGGACGCGTTCCGAAGAACGGCGCGAGTAGCCCCGTTCGACCGAGAGGGTGTCGAGAATGTCGGCTCTCGACTCGTCGACGTCGTAGTACTCCAGTTTCTGCTGGACCTCTCGGGCCGTCGTTCGGGTCGAGACGACGAGCAGTCGGTCGGTGTCGGTTTTCAGGAAGTCGGTGTCGATCCGATCCGTTTCGCCGGTGCTCGGATGCAAGAGCAGGATACCGGTTCCACCCGGGATCGAGTCCGGCGCATCCTCGATAGCGAGGGCGTAGTCCATATCGGTTACTGCGACGGCGACGATATAAATCCACAGTAGTCACGTCGGTCGTTCCGTGCTGTCGGCGGCGGCCGAGGCCCCGGGACGCGTCGATCGAGACGGGTCGGTTTTTACTCTCGAGGTGGTATCGGGAGGTATGAGCGTTCGCGCAGAGTTCGACGAGTGGGCAACGGCGGGTCGTGATCGGGGGATGGAACGGAGACACTGGCACACCGCAAAACACGCGCTGGCGCGGATGCCGGTCGAATCCGGCGACACCGTGTTGGATTTCGGCTGCGGCAGCGGATACGCCGCCCGGGCGCTCGTCGAGGCCGACGACGCCGGTCGCGCCTACGGAATCGACGGCGCCCCGAAGATGTCGAAAAACGCCCGCGAGTACACGGACCACGACGATATCGCCTTCCTCGTCGGCGACTTCGAATCGCTGCCGTTCGCCGAGAACTCGATCGACCACGCCTTCTCGATGGAAGCCTTCTACTACGCGCGGAATCCGATCGCGGCGCTTTCGGAACTCCGCCGCGTCCTGCGGTCGGGCGGGACGTTTTACTGTGCGGTGAACTACTTCGAGGAGAACGTCCACACCCACGGTTGGCAGGATTCGATCGACATCGAGATGACCCGCTGGAACTACGCGGAGTACCGCGAGGCGTTCAGAGAAGCCGGCTTCTACGTCGCAGAGCAGGATACGATCCCGGATCGAGAGACCGAGATTCCACCGGCGGAGGCGTTTCCGACGGACGGCTACGAGACCCGTGCGGACATGGTCGAACGCTATCGGGAGTACGGGACGCTTCTGACCGTCGGTGTCGTTCCCTGACACGC
>JARWGK010000065.1:0-11750 GCA_040409725.1 Natronomonas sp. | reverse complement strand
GCCGGTTCCGATCGATTCGATCTTCGATTCCAGTTCCGCGACGTACTCGACCCCACCCGTCGGATCGGTGTCTCGACCGTCGGTGAACGGGTGTGTGACCGCCTCGACGCCGTAGTCGGCCGCAGCCTCCAGCAGCGCGTGGAGGTGTTTCTGATAGGAGTGGACGCCCCCATCGCTGAGAAGCCCCAAAAAGTGGACGCGGCCGTCGTGTCGGTCGGCATACTCGAAGGCCTCCGAAATCGCCTCGTTGTCGGCGAGTTCGTCGGCGGCGATGGCGTCGGAGATCCGCGTCGAGGCCTGCGTGACGACGCGGCCGGCCCCGATGTTGAGGTGGCCCACCTCGCTGTTGCCCATCTGTCCCTCGGGGAGGCCGACGCGTCGGCCGTGTGTTTCGAGCGTTCCGGCGGCGCCGACGGAACGGAGTCGATCGACAGTCGGCGTCTCCGCGGCCGAAACGGCGTCGGTGTCGTCGCCCGGCCCCAGTCCCCACCCGTCGAGGATGACAAGCGCTGCGCGCATACGTCCGGAGAACGGAGCCCGAAATAAGGCCGTACCGGTTCCACGGAGTCGAATCGACCGACGGTCGCGGCCGAATCACAGAGAGGAAGGATTTTGCCGTCGCCGCCGGTAGCGCCCGTATGGATCTTCGGGTCATCGTCGTCCTGCTTTTGATTCCGCTTTTGGACGTGATGTTGCTCGTCGTGTTGGCGACCCAGATCGGGCCCGTCGTCACCGTCGCACTAGTCGTGTTGACCGCCCTCATCGGGATGTTGCTCGTCCGCGCGGAGGGCAGACACACACTCAAAAAGCTTCAGGCGCGACTCCAGCGCGGGGAGGTGCCGACGAAGGAGTTACTCGACGGCGCACTGTTGCTCGTCGCCGGTGCGCTCATGCTCACCCCGGGACTCGTCACGGACCTCGTCGGACTGCTGCTCGTGTTGCCGCCGACGCGGTACCCGATCCGCTCGGCGGTGAAGAAGTTCGTCGTCACCCCCTACGTCGAGTCGAAAACCGGCGGCTTTGCGACCGGCAACATCTACGTCGGTGGCTTCCCCGGCGACGACGAGGAGGGGGATTTCCCGGGCGGCTTCCCCGGCGACGGTGGGTTTCCGGGCGGCGGAGCCCCCGGTAACCCGGAGGCAGACATCGAAATCGAAGACGAAGAGTACACGTTCGAAGACGTCTCGGAAGCCGAGAAATCGCCAGACAACGAGGAGACGGAACGCGATCCCGGGCGGTGATCGGCCGCCGGATCGAAGAGTAACGTTTAACCGACCCACTCCGGTAGGTTCGGGTGCATCCCGGGCCAATAGCTCAGCTAGGTATGAGCGCTCGGCTGATAACCGGGAGGTCCTCGGTTCAAATCCGAGTTGGCCCATCATTCTGCGACGAACGGACGTGAGGAGCGATTGATGCTGCCGTGAGGATTTGAGCCCTGCCACGAGTGAGTAACGCGAACGAAGTGGCTCTGGTTCACAATCCGAGTTGGCCCATCATTCTGCGACGAACGGACGTGAGGAGCGATTGATGCTGCCGGGGAGTATATAAATGACCCAACTCAGTCCAGAAACTCGACGCTCGTGAACGTGAATCGGGCACCACCGTCGTCGCCCTCGTCGAGTCGAACGTCCCACCCGTGGGCGTCGGCGACCCGCTCGGCGATCGACAGGCCGAGCCCCGTCCCGCCGTTCGAGGAGGTGTAGGCCGGCTCTCGACGACCACCGGGTCGGTCGGACCGGTTCGGACGGCCTCGATGGCATCGGTCACGCGGTCTCCACCCCCCAGGTCGAGAACGGCGGTCACCTCGGTGGCGGTTTCGACGAGACGGCGGTAGAACGCTCCCTCCCGATCGTTTTGATCCATCCGGTGTTCACCGCCGTTCGATAGGTTATCGGCCGGGAGCCATATATAAGTAATTTATCACAAAACGAGACTGTCGGGTATACTTGGACGCGGCCAGACGACCGAAGACCGTTTAAATCCCCCAGAGTGTGGCGATGCCGACGGTCGTCACGACCGCCAGCATGAACTGCAGCGGACCGCCGACCTTCAGGAAGTCGGTGAACTCGTAGCCACCGGGGCCGTAGACCATCAGATTCGTCTGGTATCCGACGGGCGTCATGAAGGATGTCGCGGAGGCGAACATCACGGCCAGGAGAAACGCGAAGCCGTTGGCGTCGAGACGCATCGCCGCGTCCACGGCGACGGGAATCATCAACACGACGGTGGCGACGGGCGTGATAACGTTCGCCAGCAGGCCGGTCACGAGATAAAAGAGGAGCAACACGGCGAGCAAGGGAAGCACGTCGGCTGTGGCGACCAGTCCCTCGGAGATGAGCGCGGCTCCGCCCGTCGCCTCCATCGCCAGTCCAAGCGGGATGACGCCCGCGAGCAGGAAGATGATGTTCCAGGAGACGGCGTCGTAGGCGTCGGCCGAGGAGAGACACCCGGTGACGATCATCAGGAAGACACCCCCGAGTGCCGCGATCACGATCGGGACGAGATTCAGCGCTGCCGCGCCGATGACCGCCGCCATGATGCCGACCGCGATCGGTGCCTTCGGCGACAGTGGTGCGACCTCGTCGATCCCCTTCTCGACCAGCCGATCGAAGGCGTCTTCCTCGATGATGACGAGGTCGCCGGTCTCGGCGAAGTACTGCACGGCGTCGGGGTTCGTCTGCACCAAGAGCAGATCGCCCGCTTTGAGCGTGATCTCGTCGAGTTCGGTTCGTATCAGCCGCTGTTCTCGCCGAACGGCCAACACCGTCGTGCGGTGAAACTCCTGCAGTCGGGCCTCGGCGAGCGTCTCACCGACGAACGGCGAGGTATCGGTGACGACCGCCTTGGCGAGGACATCGGCTGCCATGGAGTCCTCGAACGTCTCCTCGGTCACCTCCTGACTGAGAAGCAGACTGAGCCGCTGGTTCTCTCGGAACCGATTCACCGCCTGCAGCGACCCGTGGACGAGCAAGACGTCACCGGCCTGTAGCCGCTGGTCGGTGGCGGTTGCGACGAAGGCGGCGTCGTCGCGGCGGATCTGCAGCACCGTCACGTCGGCCTCGGTCCGCGCTTCGAGTTCCGCGATGGAGAGCCCGGCGACCGCCGAGTCGTCCTTGATGCGGAGTTTGGCGAGGTGGTCTTCGAGGTCGAACTCCTCGACGAGATCCGCGTCGACGGGAATCCGGGCCGGCGTGAGCCACCGACCGACGGTCATGAGATATGTGATCCCGATGACGAGGATGACCGCGCCGAGTGCGGTGAACTCGAACATCCCGATCGGGCCGCGAGGGAGCAGCGTGGCGGCGAACTCACTGGCGAGCAGGTTCGTCGACGTGCCGATGAGCGTCAGCGTCCCGCCGAGGATGGCCGCATACGAAAGCGGCAACAGAAGCTTCGACGGCGAGATCCCGCTTTTCTTCGCCAGATCGGAGATCATCGGAATGAACACGGCGACGACGGGCGTGTTGTTGATGAACCCGGCGATGGGACCGGTCGTGCCGACGGTGGCCGCAAGTGCCCGGTTTTCGCTACCCTTCGTAAACGCCGCGAGGTAGATCCCGAGTCGCTGGACGAGCCCCGTGTTCTGGATGCCCGCACTCAGCATGTACATGGCGACGATGGTGATCGTCGCCGTGTTCGCAAACCCCGAGATTGCCCCTCGGGGCCCCACCTGTGTCCACGGTTCCAGTGCCGCAAGCGCGAAGATGATCCCGATCGCGGTCACGTCGTTTGGGATGACCTCCGAGACGAACAACACCAGCGCAACGCCGATCAGCAGGAAGACGACCACGGCTCCGGTCGGAACACCCGACAGTACCATGCGTATTTGACTCGGCGTCCTCGTATAACTCTTGGCCGAAGATGCTTCGATCCGACCGCCGTACGGGGCGTCTGCTGGGTGCGAGAACGATCGATTTAGGCTCGTCGGATGGAACTGGCGGCCGGTCGTGATCCGAGGGCAGTCGAAAGCTGTTCGGGATCAGTCGACCGGTCGTAATCCGAGGTTGGCCGAAAGCTGTGGTTCGAAGTCAGCGGAGACTGGGTGAATTCGAAGGATTCGACGTGGTCCTGTGGAGGATACGTCCGAAAGGGGTGACAAGCGCCGTGGTATAATAGAACGGAGAGGCGACGGGACGGGTTCAATCGGCGCTGTGTCGGGGAACGTACCGGCAGTCGGTACAGCCCCACGAACCGGCTTCGAGTTCGAGTTCGCCGCTACATTCCGGGCATCGATACGTCGTAGGCGTGCGCGTTACTGACATCAACAGATAATATCCCGTCACCGAATAAGAAGATTGTTCTAATACTGAAGAAACTATATTAGGGAGTTTTAATGTAACGAGAGCGGTCGGAGCGTCCGGCCGGGACGAGTCACACGCGTTATTGTCTCGGGGCCGAATCGGTAGGCAGTGGACTCACTCACAGATCTCGACATCGATGTCACGGACGTGACGCGGGTTACGGAGCGGCGGGACGAGATCATTGAGGCGATCCGAGACCACGCCGGTTCGATCGCCTACAACCTCGCCCGGGTGCAGGGCGGGGACTACGGCAAGCGGTCGTTTTCGACCGACCGGGGCAACTGGACGGTGAAACACGAGGCCGGGGAACTGGGGTATCTGCGGTACGAGCCACAGGGCGGCGGGGAGGTGTACGTCGTCTCGACACAGCGGCCGGCGGAGCCGGAGCCGCTTGCGCGTGCACTCACGGACTACCCGGCGTTCGTCGAGCGCTACAACGCCTACGTCGAGTCGCTGGACGGGATGCTGGATGAGGTCGAGACGGCGTTTCCGGACGTCGCGACGAGTGACGCGGTCGTCGAGGAGCGCGATCAGATCGTCCGCGAAATCGAGGCGTGTTGCCGCCGGATGGCAGCCGGACTGTACCGACACGAGGGCACCGACTACGGGACCTTCTCGGCGCGCGTCGACGGCACCCGGTGGGAGTTGAAACGCGACGAGGACAGCGTCTCGTATCTCCGTGCCGGCGGCTCCGGCGGCGTCTATCTCCTCTCGCAGTACGGCCAGCCGTCGGCGACCGACGTGCGGGAGTACGCCCCCCGGTTCGGCGGCTTCGTCGCCGCCTACAACGACCACGTCGCCGAGTTGGAACTCGATCTGGCGACGATCGAACTCAGTTGAACGACAGCGGACGGTAGACGGCGGCGACGACGACCGTCTCGACGTCCGTGACCGTCGTCTCGACGACGCGGGTTGTGGCGTCGCCGTTCCAGTCCCAGTCGCGGCTTGTCCGGGCGTCGGAGAGACTCCGCAGCAGGTCGTGTTCACACGCCTCCCGACTCGTGGCTTCCTGTTCCATGAACACGCCGCCTTCCGCGGCGGTTTCCCAGCCCAGTCCGGCGGCGACCCGCTGTCCCGGCTCGACACCGGTGTGTCGGGCGAGGACGACGGCGAGGGGCGTTCCGACCGGCCAGCGGTCCGGTTCGAGTTCGCCGCGTTCGACGACCTCGGCGTCCGCCGGCAGGACAGACGAAAGCGTGACCAGATTGTAGTTGTGGAGATTCGCGTCGGCAAGCGCCCGATCGAAGGAGCCAAGCGCGGTGTCGCCGTCGCCCGTTCCCCAGACGAGGTCGACGTTCATCGCCGATCCCTCGATCGCGGTGGCGCTGTCGTCGGTCGAGGCGGTCGTTCGGCCGAGCCGAGGCGGTTTCGTCGAGTCATCGAAGGAGACACACTCTGAACAGACGGTGTTGTCGGGTCGGGCTTAACTCACTCTCGTTTTCCCTCCGATTCCACCGGATGGCACGGACGGACACGGTAGGAGGACGGCGACGGGGAGTGTCGGCAACGCTCCTGTTCGAGCATGTATCGGGGCTATTCGGGGGATTTTTTCCGATCAGGGGCGGTTCGGACCGCGTCACGCTTTTTTCCTCTCGCCACGAACTCCATGGTAATGGACTCGGCGGCACTGCTTGATATCCTCGGGAACGAAAACCGCCGGCGAATTCTCAGACTTCTCGCAAAGAGGCCGTGTTACGTCACGGAGATCAGCGAATACCTCGGGGTGAGCCCGAAGGCGGTCATCGACCACCTCCAGCGACTCGAGGAAGCCGGACTCGTCGAGTCACAGGTCGACGACCGCCGGCGAAAGTACTTCTCCATCGCACGCAACCTCCGTCTTGAGGTCAACGTCTCGCCGTACGATTTCGGGACGAAAAGCGCGTATTCGGCCTCCTCGACCCTCGACATCACCGCCTGTCGGTATCTGTCACTCCACGTGGACGAGATCACGGACCTCATCGAGAACCCCGCGACGGAGACGGCAGAGGACGTCACCGACGACATCGACGGCCCCGGTGCGTCGGGAGGTCCGGAGGATTCGGAGGTCGGATCGGATCCGGATCCGTCCAACGGGGATCTCACGGCGCTTGCGACCGATCTGGAGCGCCTCCAGCGACTGGAAAACGAACTCTCGATGGCACAGCGGTGGGTGCAGGGGCGGTTGACCGAGACGCTCGATCGGATCAGTTCACAGTTTGACGACGTCGATGGACGGTTCTACGCCGAACTTCTCCGCGGGCTGGCGAACGGTTCGACCTCGGTGACCGAACTGAGCCGCCGCGTCGACGCCCCACCGGAGATCGTCCGCGATGCACTCGAAGGCCTCGCAGCCCACGACGTCGTCGAACACGACGGCGACGACTGGCAGATCACCGAGACAGCCAAGAACTGATCGGGTGTCGGCGGCGAGCGGAACTCGAATGCCGGCAGGTCCTCCGGTCTCCGGTCGTCTCGTGTTTCCGTCACCGTCGCTTCCGGAGCTCCTCGCGCAGCGCCGCAACGTCCATCTCCTTCATCGAGAGCAACACGAGGAGGTGATACACCAGATCGGCGGCCTCGTGTGCGATTTCCTCCGATTCGTCGTCCTTGGCTGCGAGAATCAGCTCCGTCATCTCCTCGCCGAGTTTCTCCAAAACGACGTTTTCGCCCTTCTCGTGGGTGAAAAGCGACGCCGTGTAGGAATCCGCCGGTAGCTCCGCCTTCCGGGATTCGATGACCGCAAACAGCTCCTCGATGATGGCGTCGGTTTCGTCCGTGTCAACGGCATCGGACGCGCCGTCTGTCATCCCGTCACCCCGCGAAGATCCTCCAGTTCGTCGTACTCCTCGGCGGACTCTCTGCCGGCCTCGAAGACCGGCTCTTCGACCTCGATCGGGACGTTCGTCCGGGCGGCGAGGGCGAGGGAGTCGCTGGGGCGGGCGTCGACGACGACATCGTCCCGTGGCGTCGTAACGTGCAGATCGGCGATGTACGTCCCGTCGTCGAGATCGGAGACGACGACGCGGTTGACCCGTCCACCGAGTTCCTCGACGATGTCGAGGAGCAGATCGTGTGTCAGCGGCCGTCCGATGTCCGCCGCGTCGAGACCGCGGGCGATGCTCGTTCCCTCCTCGATCCCGACGAAGATCGGAAGTACGTCGTCACCGGCCTCGACACCGAGGGTCACGATAGCGATCGGACCGCTCGGGGTCTCGGCGGCGTACACGCCCTCGATGTGTGCGTCCATACACGACACTGGAGATGACGGGCTAAAAACCGGTCGTTCGGCCCGCCGCTCACGGGCCGAAAAACGCCAGTCCGTGGACCCTGGAATCCTCCGTCAACTCCGGATGGAACGACGTCCCGACGATGTGTCCCTGCCGAACCGCGACCGGTCGTCCGTCCCACGACGCGAGGACCTCGACGTCGTCGCCGACGGTGTCGATGACGGGCGCACGGATGAAGACGGCCGGAAACGGCTCCTCGAGGCCGGCGACGTCGAGGGCGGCTTCGAAGCTATCGGCCTGCCGTCCGAAGGCGTTGCGTTCGACGCTCACGTCGAGTAACTCCAGTGGAGCAACGCGGTCGTCGTTCGGATCGCGGCTGGCGACGATCAGTCCCGCACAGGTTGCGAGGATCGGCTTGCCGGCAGCCGCGTGTGTCTGGATCTCCTCGTCGATGCCCTCGGCCGCGAGCAGCCGGGAGATCGTCGTCGACTCGCCGCCAGGCAACAACAAAAGATCACACTCGGGGACGATCCCCGATTCACGGATCTCTCTGACGGAGACGGACTCGTCGTGGTGGTCTGCGGCCCGTCGGATGGCTGCCGTGTGTTCGGCAACGTCGCCTTGGACCGCGATGACGCCCGCAGTGCGCATACCGAAGGGTAGCCGTCGTACGCGAAAAAACCCAGCGTTCGCGGCGTGGGCCGACCGAAACGCGGCGGCGGGCGATCGTCGGTTCGCCAGCGGAGGGCAACCGGTATGAGGTGGCCGCCGATACTGGGCGTATGCTCGTCGCGCTCGCAGACACCCACGCCCGGGAGTCAACGAACCTCGAAGGACGGACGCGTGAGGCGGTCGCGGAAGCCGAGACCGTGATCCACGCCGGAGATTTCACCACCGAGGCCGTCTACGAGGCGTTCGACTCGATCTGTGACGTTCGTGCCGTGGTCGGGAACAACGACCGCGAGTTGCTCGATCGGCTCCCGGAGGAACGCGTCGTCGAACACCGGGGGTTTCGGATCGGCGTCGTCCACGGACACAGACACAGCCAGACGGCACTGTCGCTGTTTGCACGGCAGTCGAACGCCGACCTCGTCGTCTTCGGCCACTCCCATCGTCCGGAGGTTCGCGACGAGGAGATCCCGCTCGTCAATCCCGGAAGCCACGCCGATCCGCGCCGATACCGACCGGGACACGCGGAGATGGAGGTCGACGGCGAGACCCTCTACGGCAGACTCGTCGATCCGTCCGGAAACGAACACGAAACCTTCGCCGTCGGCCGGCGGTAGGCCGGCTGAATTACCGAATGTCGCGCCAGTACGTGACGGCGACGAGGACGAAAAGCACCGTGAAACCGCCGAGAAAGAATACGAATCCGGGAGGGACGCCGGAGGCGAGGATCGTCTCGATCAGCGACGGTTCGGCGGCGTCGGCTGTCTCCGGGACTGGCTCCGGCGCATCGGCAACGTCGGGGGCTGATTCCTCTCGTTGGGTCTCGGGACCGAGCAGCCGGTCGCCGAACAGCGCCTGAACGACGATCGATCCGACGACGAGGGCGAACACGCCGCCGAACAGCCGGGAGAGCGCCTCCCGAAGCCCCGAGGTGTCGTCGGATTCACCGGCGAACAACACGAGAGGTCGATCGGCCGGGCCGTACACCGACATCTCCCGGCCCTTTTCGGAGTAGGCAGTTCCGACCACCTCGATCGCCCCGGCGGATTCGAGGTTTTCGAGGTGATACTGCGTGTTCTGTAGCGACGTATCGAGACGCTCTGCGAGTTCCGATGGCGGGGCCGGATCGTCGTGGAGTGTCGACAGCAGCCGACGGGCGGTCGTCGAGGACAGCGCAGCCATCAACTCGTCTGCGTCGTCGTCGTCGATGTCGACGACGCGCGGCTCGGCGTCCGCGGAGAGATCCGGTTCGGAGGGCAGGAGGCTCATCGGTCGGCCGTACTGCGGCAACCGATATCAGCTTTGTTTCACCGCCACCCCGTCGACCGGCCCGAAACGATTTTTTGCCGGGGACGCGACCGATCGGTATGTTCCCGCTTTTCGTCTCCGAGGTGGATTTCGTCCTCGTCGCCATCATCCTCGTCCTTCTTGGGATCGTCTTCGGGCTGTTTTTGCTCGTCCGTCGGACGGTCAAGAGCTTCACACAGGGGATGAGAGACGGCCGCAGACGGTGAGACTCGGGACCGACGACCTTTATTCCGAACGGGGCCGACGGTGGGGTATGCAGGTGAAATCCCGACACCACCTCCGGTCGGACGAGATCGACGCCCTCGAATCGTCACTCGCGGATCGACTCGGCGTGGAACTCGACGGCGACGACTACGAGCGCGTCGAATTCGAGGACGTCGATCGTGAGGTCGTTCTGGTCGACGGCGATCCCCTCGTGGCCTCCTTCGACGGCGATCGATTTCTCACCGTCCGTGGCGCAAACGAGTATCCACCGAAGTGGGGGACGGTTACGGTCGATTCGGGTGCAATCTCGTTCGTCTCCGACGGGGCGAACGTGATGCGTCCCGGCATCACCGAGGCCGACCCGGAGATCGAGGCCGGTGATCTCGTCGTCATCGTCGAGGAGACCCACGAGAAGGCACTCGCCGTCGGTCGTGCCGAAATCGGCGGCCACGAGATGCTCGGTGACTCCGGTCGAGTCATCGAGTCACTCCACCACGTCGGCGACGACCTGTATGAATTCCACGTCTGAAGCGGGCGATCGATCGGCATCTCGCGTCGGTCAGGTCGATTCGAACGTCCGGGAAGACGCCACGGAGAGGACGTGCGTCTGACGTTCGGCGGGAGTTCGGTCGCAAGAACTATGCGCGAGGGACGCCCTGCCACCAGTATGGGACTGATGAGCAAGTTACTCGGAGGCGGATCGCGCTCGGCCGAGGACTACGTCGAACTCGATCCGGACGACGTCGACGCCGAGACGCCGACGGCAACGATGCAGGTCAGGTTTGCCACGATCAGCGAGGAGACGGACGTCATCGCTATCAAGGACGCCGTCTACGACGGCGACATCGTCATCGCCGACATCACCAGACACACCACGTCGGATCGAACGATGGAACGAATCATCGACGAACTCAAGCAGGTCACAGCCGAGGACGGCGGCGACATCGTCCAGAAGGAAGACGACCAGCTCGTCGTCACCCCCGGCGGCGTCGGCATCTCTCGTGAGAAACTCAACGGGAAGTAACTCCTCGTACGGAGCGCGTTCGGCCGCTGTCTGTCTGTCGATTCGACCGCCGTCCGTTCGGCTTCAGCAGTCTTAACCGCCGTCGAGTCCGATTGTTCGTATGGAACCTGCGATACGCGCCGAGGAGTTACACAAATCCTACGGCGACGTCGTCGCCCTCGACGGACTCAGCTTCGAGGTCGAGGCCGGGGCCTTCTTTGGCCTGCTCGGACCGAACGGGGCGGGGAAAACAACCTTCATCAACACACTCGTTGGACTGGCGACGGCCGACGACGGAACCGCCGAGGTGTTCGGCTACGACGTCGAAGACGAGTACAGAGCCGCCAGAAACCGGATCGGGCTGGCACCACAGGAGTTCAACGTCGATCGATTCTTTCCGATCCACGAGGTGTTGGAACACAAGGCCGGATACCACGGCATCCCGTCGGCGGAAGCCAAAGAACAGGCCGAGGAGGCACTCCAAACGGTCGGACTCTGGGAGAAGCGAACGAAGCGCTTCGATTGGCTCTCCGGCGGCATGAAGCGACGATTTTTGCTCGCCCGGGCGCTCGTCACCGATCCGGATCTGCTCATCCTCGACGAGCCAACCGCCGGCGTCGACGTCCAGCTGCGGCGCGACCTCTGGAGCGTGATCGAGGAGTTGAACGCCGAAGGCACGACGATCCTGCTTACGACCCACTACATCGAGGAGGCAGAACGACTGTGTGACGAGGTCGCGATCCTCGATTCCGGACGCGTCGTCGAGGTGGCCTCCCCCGAGACGCTGCGATCCCGTGGGACCGACAGGCTACACGTCACGCTCGCGGAAGCGCCGACGACACAGCCGTCGATCGACATCGACGGCGTCGGCGCGGTGTCACTCGACGGACGGGAACTCGTCGTCACCGCCCGCGGCGGGAGTCGGGTCGTGCCCGCGCTGCTCCGTGATCTGGAAGCCACGGGATACCACGTCCTCGATCTGGACATCCGCCGTGCCTCACTCGAGGAGGTGTTCGTCGAGATGACCCGTCCCGAACGGGCCGTCGAAGACGGCCACCG
>JARWGK010000064.1:0-41279 GCA_040409725.1 Natronomonas sp. | reverse complement strand
TGGATCGGGCCCGATCCAGAAGCACCTTCGAGGCCGGAAGAAAGACTCCGAAAACGAGGAAGGTGAAGACGATCCCGACGCTTGCGACGATTCCGAACTCACGGATCGGAACGAGGCTGCTCATCAGATTTGCCAGGAACCCGATGACCGTCGTGACAGTCACGATAAAAAAGGCGATCAACACCTGTTCGTTCGCCCGTCGCATTCCGTCCCCGACGCCGAATCCATCGACCCGTTCCTCCCGATACCGGTTGACGGCGTGAATGCCGAAGTCGATCCCGACGGCGAGTAAAAGCGGTGGAACGGCGATGAGCAGTTGGCTGAACGGAATCCCGGCAAATCCCATGAACCCGAACGTCCAGACGAGTGTCACGAAAAGCGCAACGACACCTAAGGCCAGATCGGCGAGATCCCGGTAGGCGACGAGCAAAAACAGCGTGATGAGGGCGATTGCGGCCGGCAGCACGATCGCGAGTGTGTCGTCGATGATCGTCCCGAACTCCGCGGCGATGATCCCGGATCCGAAGACGGTGATGTCGTCGGTGACGAGTTCCTGACTCTCGAGTTGGATCGGCGTCAGCGGGCTCTCGGCGCCGTCTCCGGTCCCGTCGTCGAATCCGCCCGGACGCTCGTGGGTGAGCGTTCCGATCGTGGCCGTCGCCGTCGCCGCCTCGGGGTTGAAATCCTCCGACAGCAGTCCGGCAAACCGCGGATTCCGCTCGTCTGCCTCCCGGACCGCCGTCCGAATCTCGCCGTCCGTCGCCCGGGCGACTGCCCGCCGCTGTTCGGCAACCGTCTCCGCCTCCGGATCGAGGTGTGTTGCGACGATTCCGGCCGCACTCGCCGTGTCGGTCACCCGGAGTCTCGGTCGGTCGAGCAGCCGGGATTGGCTGTCGAGCATCCGCAGTAGGCCCGGCCGAGAGAGCACGTTGTCACCCTGCTGGATGAGCTGTGTGCTGCCGGTGTCCGGCCGAAATGCAGGTGAGAACTCCTCGTCGATGCGCTCTGCGGCCTCGGCGGCTGGAATATCGTCCGTGAACTGCTCGGTGCCGGCCTCCGTCGAGACGTCGCCGACTCCGACGGCGAAGCCGGCGGTCACACAGAGGAAGACGAACACGACGGTTCCGGGGCGTTCCGTGACGAGAGTATTGACCGCGGCGAGAAGCTGTCGTTTCCCGGGATTCATCGACGAGATTTGATCCCGTTTACCGATCCGGCCGTCCGGTCACTGGGAGTGGACGAGCCCGTACGTGCTCTTTAGGTGGTCGATGATCCAGTCGACGGTCTCCGGATCGTACGTCCAGAAGCCGTAGAACGCCCGCGGTTCCCGCTCCTCTGCGAGCAGCGCACACTTGTTGAGGTCGACGCCGGCGCCGTCGAAGACGACGAACCACGACTGTTCGATCTCGTCTGCGCGCTCGACGTGGATCGTCAGATCCGTGTCGTGTTCCGGAACGTCGATGTCGGGAGCGGCGTAGGCGTGAACGTCGAGGTTCGACTCGGCGGCGAGTCGCTCGTAGATATCCATCTGGTCTGCGAGGATCGACAGTCGCTGGAAACCGGAGTACAGCGACCCCTCCCCGACACGCCAGGCACGATCCTCGATTTCGCGGGAGGCGGCGACCATCTGATCGATGCTGTAGGAGGTAAACAGCGTTTCGTCGAGGTGATCTAAGATCGGGCGATAGGCCTCGTCGTCGAAGCCGGGGTTCGTCTTCTCGTTTGGTGCCTCGATGATCTCCGTGACATCGGCAGCGGTGACGAACTCGCCGTCCCGTGCGAGAACGGCGAAGGAGTCGGGCTGTCCACTCGGTGTCCGCTCTCCGGAGACCGACAGATTCCGGTCGCTGAACTGCTTGCGGAGTGTGTCGACGGCGTCCTCGTCGGTGTTGAAGACTGTGAGCGTCTTCTTGTGGTCTTCCACCCCCGCGATGAGTTCGGTCAGGGACATTCGCTCTGTCTGACCCACGACATGGTGGGTAATAAGAGTGTGGCTCACATCCGATCGAGCGAGTCTCGGCGGCGGTTCACGGCCGACCTCACGGGTTCGACGCCGCCCTAGCATCGATCACGATCTATCCTCGTATATCATAATCGATCCATGTGAACGTGCAGCAAATGCTTTAGTAATACCGCATCAAAAGCACGACAGTGCGCCGTAGTGGGCGCAATGATACGCTATGACACGAGAACTCATCTGGCGGATCGCAGGCGGTTCCGGGGACGGAATCGACTCGACGAGTCAGAACTTCGCCAAGGCGCTGATGCGATCGGGCCTGCACGTTTTCACACACAGACACTACCCCTCGCGGATCCGCGGTGGCCACACGTACGTCGAGGTACGGGCCTCCTCCGAACCCGTAACCTCCCGCGGCGATGGGTACAACTTCCTCCTCGCTCTCGGAGACTCCTTCGCCCGAAACGAACAGGAAGACGCCTACTACGGCGACGAGGAGTCGAAACCACTCGCCGAGAACCTCGATGACCTGAACGAAGGCGGGATCATCGTCTACGACGAGGGACTGCTCGACACCGAGAGCATCGACAACTTCGAGGAACGTGTCGAGGCGAACGACTGGCACGTGTACCCGATGGATCTGCGCGGAATCGCCCGCGAACACGGGCGAGAGGTAATGCGAAACACCGCCGGTGTCGGTGCGACCGTCGCACTCCTCGATTACGAGATGGAACACATCATCGGCCTGATGGAGGAGCGGATGTCCGGTGACGTGCTGCAGGCGAACATCGACATCCTTCAGATGGTGTACGAGGAGGTTCGAGACAAGGAGTTCACCCACGACCTCCGGATGCCGGAAGATAGCCACGACGAGGAGCAGGTGTTGCTTTCGGGATCGAACGCGATCACCTTCGGTGCGCTAGACGAGGGCTGTCGGTTCATCTCCGGCTATCCGATGACCCCGTGGACGGAGGTGTTCACGCTGATGAGCCAGCACCTCCCGGAGGTGGGCGGCATCTCCGAGCAGGTCGAAGACGAAATCGCTGCGGCGGCACTCGCGTTGGGTGCGTCCCACGCCGGCGTCAAGGCGATGTCGGGCAGCAGCGGCGGTGGCTTCGCGCTGATGTCCGAACCGCTCGGCCTCGCCGAGATGACCGAAACGCCGGTCGTGCTGATCGAGGCGATGCGGGCCGGGCCGGCGACCGGAATGCCGACGAAGCCCGAACAGAGCGACCTCGAACACGTCCTCTACACGAGTCAGGGCGATTCGACGCGGGTCGTCTTCGCTCCCGGCAACGTCCGCGAGGCGTACGAACAGACCCGATCTGCCTTCCGGATCGCCTACGACTACCACGTTCCGGCGATCGTGCTGTACGACCAGAAGATCGGCGGCGAGTTGCGGAACGTCGACGAGTCCTTCTTCGATCAGGAACCGAATCCGGATCTCGGTGCGACGCTCACCGAAGAGGAGATCGCAGAAGCAGCCCACCACGCCTCCGGGAAGTTCAACCGGTACCAGCACGACCCCGGTGAAAACGGCGTCTCGCCGCGGTCGATCCCCGGTCAGAAAGGTGGCCGATACCTCGCCGAGAGTAACGAACACACTCCACAGGGCCACATCAGCGAAGATCCGGACAACCGGGTGGCACAGATGAACCGCAGACTCGGAAAACACGACCACATCCGGGAGGAACTCCTGGAGGGTGAAACCCACCAGTCACACCACGGTCCCGAGTCCGCGGACTACGGCATCATGACCTTCGGCAGCCAGCAGGGAACGGTAGAGGAGGCCGTCGACGAACTGAACGACGCGGGCTACAGCGTGAAATCCCTCGGCGTCTCCGATCTGATGCCGTTCCCCGACGACGAGGTGGCCGACTTCCTCGAATCCGTCGAGGAGTGTCTGGTCGTCGAGATGACCGCGAGCGGACAGTTCCGTGGGCTGGTGCAGCGCGAACTCGGCCGGTTCGGTCCGCGGATGTCCAGTCTGCTGAAGTACAACGGCAACCCCTTCGAGCCGGGCGAGGTGGTCGAAGGGTTCGAAGCGATCGTCGACGGATCGGAACCGGCGACGACAACCACATTCGTCCCTGCGGCAGGTGACTAACAATGAGTTCATTCAGTGCAATCGGAGCCGATCGTGAGGTAGAGCGCGACGAGTACACCCCCGGAATCGAGCCACAGGCGACGTGGTGTCCGGGCTGTGGTGACTTCGGCGTCCTGAAGGCGCTGAAGGGCGCCATGGCCGAACTGGGACGCGACCCAGAGGAGATTCTCCTCGTCACCGGAATCGGCTGTTCGGGGAAGCTCAACAGCTACTTCGACAGCTACGGCTTCCACACGCTGCACGGCCGTTCGCTGCCGGTCGCTCGGGCGGCGAAGCTCTCGAACCCCGATCTGGAGGTCGTCGCCGCCGGCGGAGACGGTGACGGCTACGGCATCGGTGGGAACCACTTCACCCACACCGCCCGAGAGAACCACGACATGACCTACATCGTGTTCAACAACGAGATCTTCGGGCTGACGAAGGGGCAGACCTCACCGACGAGTCCGAAGGGACACAAATCGAAGACCCAGCCACACGGGTCGGCCAAGGACCCCGTCCGACCGCTGTCGATGGGCCTCACCGCAGGGGCTTCCTACGTCGCCCGAACGGCTGCCGTCAACCCACGTCAGGCACAGAACATCATCGTCGAGGCGATCGAACACGACGGCTTCGCACACATCGACTTCCTCACGCAGTGTCCGACCTGGAACAAGGACGCAAAACAGTACGTCCCGTACGTCGATATCCAGCAGGACGACGACTACGACTTCGACACCGGAAACCGACAGGAAGCGGCGGAGATGATGTACGAAACAGAGTCCGCACTCCACGAGGGTAAGGTGTTGACCGGACGGTACTACCACGACGAGAACCGTCCGTCCTACGGCGAGGAGAAACGCGCCGTCGGCGAGATGCCCGAGACGCCCCTCGCACAGCGATACCACGACGACAGCTACGAGTGGGAACGCAGCTACGACCTTCTCGACGCTCACAAGTGAGCGTCTGCTGATCCGGTTCTCTTTCAGAAACACGGAGATTATACGCGCCGACGCCAATCAGTTGATAATGAGTCAGGACGCCGACTACACCGAAGGGGATCTACGGAACACGGGGATGTCGTTGCGGCACGACCGGACGTGGGATTACGAACTCGATCGCATCGTCGAGGCCGTCGAGGAACGAAACGCATCGAAGGTCGGACTGCAGTTTCCGGAGGGCCTGAAGCGACGCGGTCCACGGGTCGCAGACGACCTCCGCCGGAACCTTCCCGACGACGTGACGGTGATGCTCTCCGGTCAGCCCTGTTATGGAGCCTGTGATCTGGACACCTACATGATGCGTCGGACCGACGTGTTCGTTCATTTCGGCCACTCTCCGATGAAGGAATCCGAGAAGATCATCTACGTCCCGCTGTTTTCGAACGTCGAGGTGACGCCGATCATGGAGGAGTCGCTGTCGGAGCTTTCGGCGCCGGAAGACGATCCGCGGGTCGGACTCGTCACCACCGCCCAGCACATGAACAAGTTCGAGGAGATGCGGGAGTGGCTCGAAGACCGCGGCTACGAGGTCGAAACCCGCCGCGGTGACGAACGGCTCACCCACGAGGGGCAGGTGCTGGGCTGTAACTACGCCTCTGCGGACGTCGATGCCGAGCAGATACTCTACGTCGGCGGCGGGAAGTTCCATCCGCTGGGGCTGGCGATGGAACATCCCGAAAAGACGGTCGTCATCGCCGATCCGGTCAACAACGTCGTCACCATCGCCGACACGGAGAAGTTCATGAAACAGCGCTACGGCGCCGTCCACCGGGCGATGGACGCCGACGAGTGGGGCGTCATCTTCTGTACGAAGATCGGTCAGGGTCGCTGGGAGGTCGCCCAAGAGATCGTCGAAGAAAACGACGACGCCTACCTGATCACGATGGATGAGGTGACCCCCGATCGGCTGATGAACTTCGGGCTCGATGCCTACGTCAACACCGGCTGTCCGCGGATCACGACCGACGACGGGCCACAGTTCGACGCTCCGATGCTCACGCCCGGCGAGTACCGCATCGCAATCGGCGAGGAACCCCTCGACAGCCTCTCCTTCGATACGTTCCACGGCACGTGGTGACCACCTGCGGTCGCAGGGGAAACCGTCAGACGGACGACTGACGAGGCGCGCGAATCGGCCAAACAGTCATAGGCTCTGACGCAGAAACGGGACGTATGAGCGCAGAGGCGGGTACGGGTGACGAAACTGACCGTTTCGTCGCGCTGTACAGACAGTACATCGGCGAACCGGATCAGCGAATCGACGTGTACGTCGGCTTCGCGCTGTTTTTCGGCGGATTGGCGATGGGAATCGTCGCGTTGGCGCTGTTTGCGATCGAGCGCGGCCGCTTCGAGGGATCGGAGTTTTGGCTCCGGCAGCTGGCCTTCGCCGTCGGTGCACTCGGACTCCCGATCTTGCTCTTCGGAATCGTCGTGTTACTGCCCGTCAATAAACGGGCCGGATACGCCGCTGCCGGCGGACTCGTGATCTCCATCGTCGCGGTGGCGTTTTTCGTCGCCGTCTATCCGGAGTTTTGGAACCACGACTCCGCGCGCCCGGACTACAGCCTGCAGGGGGTGACGATCTACGCGGTCGGCATCATATCGACGATTGCGGCGACGGCAGCCGCACTCGTGAGCTATCACATCGAACGCGTTTCGGAAGTCTCCGACGCTGCGCCCGGGGACGGGGAGAAAACGGCACGCGATTCGGGGCCACCCGGCCGAGAGACCGGACCCGAGGTGACGGACGAACAGGTTGAACGCGACATCGAGGAGGCGATGTCGGCGACGGAAATCTCCTGGGGCGGCGTCGAGAAGGTCGAGACCGAACGGCTGAACATCACCACGGACGCCGAACTCGAGGGGGCCAACCTCGATCAGACGTCGGCGGAGACACACCGCTCGGAGGGTCGAACCGTCGACGACGCTGTTGCAGGACTACAGGGAATGCAGGGGGGACAGAAACGGACCGAACGCAGCGGTGGCGGTGTCGACGAACAGATGGCAGCACTGCAGGAACTCAAAGAAAAACAACAGGAAAAAGACGCGGCCGATCCAGCATCTTCCGATGGAGTTGTCACCCAGATAAAACGTCTCTTCTCGAAGGAGAAGTAACCGACTACCGGGGTCGAACGCGATCCGCGTGAGTTCGGAGATACTTTTAATTGCTCTCCGTACGCGGCTCCTGGTATGGCACGCGGCATTGACGTTGGGACGATGAATATCGTCTCGGCAAAACAGGAAGGCGACGAGACGGTGTTCGTTTCGCAACGAAACTCGTTCGTGGAAATCGAGTACAGCGACATGGCCGAACAGATGCTGTCTCGGTCGGACGTACTCAACATTCGGAAGGACGACAAGGTGTACGTCGTCGGCGACGACGCGTTGAACTTTGCTAACATCTTCAATCAGGAGACCCGTCGGCCGATGAAACACGGGATTCTCTCCAACGAGGAGAAGTCGGCGATCCCGATGATCAAGCTGATCATCGAACAGGTCGTCGGTGAACCCAACCGGCCGAACGAACGGGTGTTCTTTTCGACGCCCGCGGATCCGATCGACTCCGATCTCTCGACGCTGTACCACCAGAAGACACTCGAATCGTTCCTCGGCGACATGGGCTACGATCCGGAGCCGATCAACGAGGGGATGGCCGTCATCTACTCCGAACTCGCCGATCACAACTTCACCGGCCTCGGAATCTCCTTCGGTGCCGGGATGACGAACGTCTGTCTGTCGTACTACGCCGTGCCGGTGATGACGTTCAGCGTCGCCCGCGGCGGTGACTGGGTCGACGAACAGACCGCAACCGCAACCGGCGAGAAGATCGACAAGGTGACCTCGATCAAGGAAGACGACTTCGAGTTGGACTTCACCACCGACGCCGGCGGCGTCGAAGGTGCGCTGTCCATCTACTACGACAACCTCCTCGATTACGTGATCGAAAACATCGCCCGCGAGGTCAACGAGGAAGACGTCGAAGAGGGTCTGGATGTTCCCGTCGTCGTAACCGGTGGGACGGCCAGTCCACGCGGCTTCGAGCGGCTGTTCGAGGATCGCTTCGAGAAGGCCGACATCCCCTTCTCGATCAGCGAAGTTCGACGTGCCCACGAACCGCTGTACAGCGTTGCCCGTGGCGCACTGGTGGCCTCCCGAACCGAGGAGGAAAGCTCCGGACAGCGGTCACAGACCGAAGCAGAAACGCCGGCCGAGGACTGAACGCTCGGTCCTTCAGACGTCACCGTTCGTCTGTGACGGCTCCGTCACCCGAACGATCGCCGATTCGAGGTCTTGCTCCGAATCGGTAGCCGAGGTGGGTTCGTCGGTCGTTGCCTCCGAGTTCGACTGTCGAAATCGTCCCAGCGCTTCCGCCCAGGACTCACGCTCCTGTTTCTCGCTCCGGTGTTCCACCGGAACGCCCAGCCACCCACAGCTCACGCAGGTGGCTGCTTTGCGGCCATCGAACACGTACTCCTCGATGCTACCGCCACAGCGGGGGCACTCCATACGCCGGCTTCACTCCGCAGAAAAAAGAAGATATCGCGGAACACACCTCCTGTCTCGGTGTCGTAATTACTGTCGGAAATACGCAAACCTATATACATATCTGGGAAGTATGCACGATCGATGACGAACGGTTCTGGGGCGACCAGACGGCGGCTGGCACAGGAACTCGGGGTCGTCGCCGGCTTCGAGGACCCTCGTGCGCCTCTCGAGCAGTACCATACACCGCCGGATCTCGCCGCCCACATCGTCCACGTCGCGGATCTACAGGGTGACATCGACGATAAAACGATCGTCGATCTGGGGTGTGGGACCGGGATGTTGGCACTTGGAGCCGCACTGCGTGGACCGAGGCGTGTCGTCGGCCTCGATGTCGATCCGGCTCCACTCTCGACTGCTCGAACAAACGAAACGCGAATCGGGGCGACGGCGGACGTAAGCTGGATACAGGCCGACGCGACACGGCCTCCACTTCGGGCGATCGAGGACGTCACCGTTCTCATGAACCCGCCGTTTGGCGCACAGTCCGGCAACGAACACACAGATCGGGCCTTCCTCGAAACTGCCGTCGAGGTGGCGACGGTCTCGTATTCGGTCCACAACGCCGGGAGCAAGGAGTTTATCGAGGCGTTCGCCGAGGACAACGGCGGTGAGATCACCCACGGGTTCGGTGTCGAATTCGAGATCCCACGGCAGTTCGACCACCACACCGAGGCGAGTGAGACCATCGACGCCGAGGTGTTCCGGATCGAGTGGGACTGACGCTGTCGGCTACACGTCCCACCGCCACGGTGTCGGAATCGGGTCGCTCGTAACACTGACGCGACGGGGGAGAAGTTGCTACTCGGATCGCTGTGCGACCCGGAATCGCGTGTCGCCACGCTCGGCGAACAGCACCCGATCCGATCGTTCGAGGGTCACACCGGCCAGTTCGACCGCCTCGCCGTCCTCTGGCATGCCACTCCGTTCGACCGCCGTCTCGTTTCGGACGACGACCTCGAATCCGTCGGCGGTGGGGTCGACCGAGATGTTCCGTCCGTCAACGTGGGCGTCTGCCGTCTGTGCGTCCGAGGTGAAGACGATCCGGCGGTCGTCTTCGGCTCCGAGTCGGACGTCGTACGTCTCGTTGCCGCCGGTGACACGCCACGTCGTCCGGGTCACGGCCACCGTTTCGGACCATCCGACCCCACCGAGACGGACCGTCGCCTCCCCATCGACACGAAGCCGGTTGCTCGAGACCTGTTGCCACCAGATGTTTCGCTGCTCGGAGACGACGATCACGCCGCTTGCGTTTACGGGTGTCGCCTCCTCTGCTCCAGGGATGGAGATCGCCGGGATGAACTGGTGGTCGATATCCTCGGCGTAGAAGACGGTGTAATCCCGGACCTCGACCGTTTCTGTCTCCGTCACCCCGGCCTCTGGATCGTCGACGACGAAGAGGTTCAACGGAACGGCGATCAAACTCAGCACACCGACGACGACGAGCAGTGTCCCGAAGGCAGCCTCCCGCCTAGAGAGATCGATCGAGGAGACGGCGGTTCGTCCCGAGGCGGTTGCGCCGACGGCCACGATGATCGCGATGAGAAACACCGCTGCCACGCCGAGGGCACGAAACAGCCGGAACGTTTCGCTTCCCTCGACGAGATAGATCGCCCAGAGGCCTCGATCGACGGCGAACACCAGGACGGCGAGATACACGTGTTCCGGTTTCGGCCGAACCCCACGGTGATACAGGAGCGCGATGCCGAGGGCAGCACCGACGAACAGTCCGAGTGCGTGGCCCTGAATGGCTATTTCGGCCCACCCGGGGCGCGAAAACGTCGTTTCGCCGGCTCTCACCGCGAGCTCCGGTGTTCGGAACGCATCGTGGACGAGTCGGACGACGCGGGAAACCAGGATCGCTGCGACTGTCGCGATCGGAAATCGAACGATCGCAAAGCCGACGAAGGCGAAGACGACGCCGGAGAAGCCGATGACCGGTCCGAGGCCAAACACCGCAGAGAAGACGCCGACGGCGAGCACACCGACGACGAACACGGCGATTCGACCGACGGGAGTCTCCCGGAACGAACGCCTCTGTAGGCCGTGTTTCCCCGGCGGATAGTGACTCCAGGCGTACTCGGCAAGTGAGCCGAAGACGAGTGTCCCGAGGAGGTTGCCCGTCACGTGGTTGAGACTCCCGTGTGCAAACCCGG
Source organism: Natronomonas sp. (assembly GCA_040409725.1). Classification (GTDB taxonomy): domain Archaea; phylum Halobacteriota; class Halobacteria; order Halobacteriales; family Haloarculaceae; genus Natronomonas. The sequence continues at coordinate 30,539 of JARWGK010000064.1, read as the reverse complement.
CCGTCAGCATTCCCGTCGGATACAGATACGACCACGCGATGAACGGAATCACGACGGGGTCGCTCGGGTCCTGTAAGCCGCTCTGTCCGAACAGGTAGAACGCAGCGACGGCGCCGGTGACGACGAGCGTCCCCCACGGCACTCCGTACACCAGCCGTTCCCTGAGCAACCGAACCCACCGCCCGTTCGGACGCGCGAGGACGTACAGTCCCAGGATCGAGACGGCCATCCCGGCGATTATCACAGCGTACCACACCGGATCGGGAACCATCGACGTGTGTCCGTATGCGGCGGGGGCAGTTAGAACCACGCGGTGTCGGGTCTGAGGGGCGAACAGGTGAGACGCAGCGAACGACCACCGGCTGCCGTCTCACACGACGGCACACAGCCGGTGGGTAGCTGTCAGCGCACGGCGAGTTTGGCTTCGCGTTCGTATATAAACCTGCGGCAGTTCCGAGGCGTCGGTCGGAACCCTTAGTTACCGTCCGGCCCGACCATCGTGTATGGGTCTGCTCGGGTCGCTTCTGAAGCCGAATCTGTTTCGGTCGAGTGAGATCATCGGCATCGCAGACGACGCACTCGATTTCGCACTACAGGCGTCCGAGGACACACACCCAAACGAATACATGGGCCAACTCCGCGGAGAGGATGCGCGCAAACTCGGCCTCGATCGGGATGGGACGGTCATCACGGACGTGCTGATCGCACCGGGGACGAAATCGAATCAGGTGAGCGCGGAGTTCAAACCGACGTACATGCCGAACGATCTCAAGAGCGTCGGGTCGATTCACTCCCACCCAAACGGCGTGTTACGCCCGAGCGACACCGACCTCGCGACGTTTTCTCGCGGGAAGGTTCACATCATCGTCGGTGCGCCGTATCGGCGAACCGACTGGCAGGCGTTCGATCGCGACGGTGAACCGACACAGCTCGACGTCCTCGACGTCGAACTTCCCGACGACCAGTTTTTCGACTTCACGCAAAGCGACATCGATCGGGAGCTGTTATGACTCGGGTCGTCGCACAGGGGACGTTCGATCTCCTCCATCCGGGACACCTCCACTACCTCCGGGAGGCAGCTTCGATGGGTGAGGAACTGCACGTGATCGTCGCCCGACGGGACAACGTCACCCACAAGCCGAAGCCGATCGTCGGCGACCGACAGCGCCTCGAGATGGTTTCTGCACTCGACCCGGTCGATGCGGCCCGACTCGGCGACCGAGAGGACTTCCGGGTTCCGATCAAGGCGATCGATCCCGACGTGCTCGTTCTCGGTCACGATCAACACCACGAGGAATCGACAGTCTCCGAGATGCTCGAATCGATCGGCGTGGAGTGTCGCATCGTCCGCGCGTCGCCGCGTCCTCCCGAGGAGACGACAGAGGAGATGCTGTCGACGGGGCGCATCATCGATCGGATCTGCGAGCGGCGCTGTTGAGTCACACAACGTCCTCGTACAACTCACGAAGCCGATCCAGAGACCGGCCGACGTCGAGTTCCGGACGGGACTCGAGACAGCGTTCCGAGAGGCGTTCCTGCTCTTCGAGTGCACGACGGATCTGCCCCCGAAATTCGGCGATGTCACCGTCCTCGTAGTGGTATCCCGTCTTCCCGTGATCGACCGTTTCACTCAGTGCCCCGCTGTCGACGGCGACGACGGGTGTTCCACAGGCCATCGCCTCGAGTGCGACGAGTCCCTCCGTCTCGACTGGGCTCGGAAACCCGAACACGTCGAGGGCGGTATAAAACGCCGGGAGTTCCTGTCGGTCGAGAAATCCCAGAAATCGAACGTCGTCGCGTGCCGCGGCGCGGCGCCGGAGTTCGGGCGTCGCCGGTCCGTCTCCGGCAACGACGACCGTCACATCCAGGCCGGCGGTTGCCGAAAGCAGATCCCGAAGTCGCTTTTCGCGACCGTGCCGACCGGTGTATCCGACGAGATTCCCGTGAAGATCGTATCGCCGACGAAACGTCCGTTCCCGTTCGGAATCGACCGGCTGAAATCGCTCCGTGTCGACTCCGTTCGAGATGACGTGCGTCGACGTTCTATCGATGTCGATCGCTCGTGCCGTCGCCTTCGAGGGGACGACGACTGCATCCGCTGCGTCGAAAAAACGTCGCTCGTAACGCTCTGTGATACGAGCAATCGGATTTGCGAACGCGTCGCTGAGATACGAGGCATACTCACGAAGCGGCGTGTGATACGAAACGACAAACGGTACGTCCAACTCACGCGACAGCGCCAACCCCGAGAGACCCAGCGTAAACGGCGTGTGAGCGTGGACGATCTCGGGATCTGCCGCGCGTATCGCCTCGGGGATCGACGGACGGCCGAATCGGAATCCCTGGTAGATCGACACAGGCACACTCGATACGGGAAACTCCCGTTCGGCTGGATCGTAGCCACCCGCGTCCGGGTACACGACGGGCATTGTCCCGCCACGCCGCTGCCACCGCCGTTTCCACGTCTCGACAGTGTACGTGACCCCGTTGACCGTGGGGAGGTACGTGTCGGTGAACGCTGCCACGGTCTGCATGCTCCAGCGTTCAGCCAGGAGGGATTAATCCGTTGTGGGTCCGTCCGCCATCACCGTCTCGTACGCATCGAGTAACTCCTCGCCGACACGGTCGAGACCGTGGCTTTTGGCCGTCTCTCTGGCATTCCGTCCGAGATCCGCCCGACATTCTCCATCCGCGATCAGCCTCGAAATTGCGTCGCGGAACTCCTCGTGGTTGCTGCAGAGCAGACAGTCGGCTCCATCCCGATAGTACTCCCGAAACGGTGGAATGTCACCGAGGACGACCGGCTTGCCACACGCCATTGCCTCCAGCACCGAAATTCCTTGATTCTCTGTCGTCGTCGGAAGAAGATAGATGTCGCCGGCAGCGTAGGCACCCCGGATGTCGTCGATCCAGCCGGTGAAGGTGACGTTCTCCGGTGGGTTCTTCACCCAGCGTCGAACCGTCCGTGAGGCGTGTGGCCCGGTGTCGTAGGGGCCAAACCAGACGAATTCGGCATCGATGTCCTCGGCGAGTCGACAGAACGTCGACACGCCCTTTCGCTCGAACACGTTCCCGACGGCGAACACGACCGGCCCCTCGAGATCGAAGCGATCTCGATACGTCGTCCTGAGGGACTCAAATCCCGCGAGCCGCCGGCGATCGACGCCGTTCGTGACGGATCGGATCGGCGTCTCGACCGGATACGACTCGAGAACGTCCTTCGTGTATTCGCTGGGACACAAAAGCAGGTCGCCACGGGCGTACGCCCAGCGCAGATACCGCTCGAGCGCCGGCCCGACCGCGGTCGATCCACGGAAGCTTCCGGCGAAGTCCTCTCGGGTGACGTGTGCGTGCAGGACGACCGGCACGTCGTTTTGTTTCGCCCACGTCGTGACTGCCATCGTCGTCGGTCCGACGAGGTTGCAGTGCACCACGTCGACTTCCCGCATCGCCCGCTGGCCGAGAAGCGATCGGAGTCCCGCCGACGGGAGTGAGCTACCACGAAACGGCGTCGTCACGACTTCGACGCCCATTTCCTGTAGTGCCGAACGCTGGTGTCGAGTCGCCGTTTTGATCCCGCTGCGGCGCAGCCTGCCCTCGAACTCGAGGTGATTCAACACCCGCACACCCGGTGGTTTCCTCGAAGAAATAAATTGCTGCCGTGTCGCCGCCGGACGACCACTCGGAGGGGGTCAGTATCCGGCACGTCTATACGTCCGTAGCCACATCCATCGATAATGAGCGTCGAAACCACACCCGCCGAACGTGCCGAAGAACTCGCCGAAGAACTCGGAGAGACGATCACCGAGATGCCCGAGTACCAGGAGTTTCTGGAGGCGAAGGAGGCAGTCGAACAGGACGAGGCCGTCCAAGAGCAGATCACGGAGTTCGAACAGATTCGCGAGGAGTTCATGATGGCCCGACAGGCCGGTGAAGCGACCAACGACGATCTCAGAGAGCTGCAGTCGACACAGCAGGAACTCCACGAAATGCCGACGATGAGCACGTTCCTCGAAGCCAAATCGACGGTCGAGATGAAGCTACAGGAGCTCAACCACGTCGTCTCCGAGCCACTCGCCGTCGACTTCGGCGAAACGGCCGGCGGCTGCTGTCAGGACTGAGGCCTCGAAGTGTCTCGCGGTCGATTGAAAAGAGATTAGCGACAGCCATCCACAGAGGCAGCCATGGGTAAGGAGACGATTCACTCAGACTGGGGAACCTGGCTTCCGGATGCCGTCGCTGCCTCGGAGCCGGACGGCGTCGACGTATGGTATCTCGGCTGCAACGGCTTCGTCCTGAAGGCCGCAGACGGAACGACGCTGTTCGTCGATCCGTACCTCGGGACCGGGGATCCGCCTCGGACGGTGCGGATGATCCCGGTTCCGTTCGAACCGGCGGACGTTCGGCGCGCCGATGCCATCCTCGGAACGCACGAACACACAGACCACGTCCACGGGCCCTCACAGGCACCGATCCTCGAGGGAACCGACGCCACCCTGTACGCGCCGCCGGCCTCGATCGAGAAAGCGACCGCGTGGCAAACTGATTACGACATCGACGATTCGGACACCGAGGTGGTGACCCCCGGAGAGACGTTCGACATCGGATCCCTCGACATCACGGTCGAACCGGCACACGATCCCGACGCCGTCGATTCCGTCTCGTACGTGATCGAACACGACGCCGGGACGTTCTTCCACGGTGGCGATGCCCGCCCGAGTGAGGGTTTCGCCGACGTCGGAAGCCGGTACGACATCGACCTCGCGGTCGTCGCCTTCGGCTCCTCGGGAATGATCCCCGACAAACAGACCCGAGAGCCGACGTACACCCAGTGGTACTCCGAGGAAAATATGGCGGCCGAGGCGGCGAATCAACTGCAGACGGATCGATTGCTCCCGAGTCACTGGGACATGTGGAAGGGACTGACCGCAGATCCCGAGGCCCTGCGCCCTCACGTTAGATCCTTCGAGTATCCACGGACGCTACAGACCGTCGAAATCGGCGATCGGATCGAACTGTAGGGCGACCGGTCGAAATCGGACGCGTTTAGTTGATCGGTCGACTCGGCCCGAGTAATGACGACGGTCCGGGTCGCGGTTCCTCGCAAGGGACGACCACTCGAAGCGGTGTTGGAACAGGTCGGACGGATGGGCGGCGTGACCGATCGACTCGATCGGGTCGCTTCCACGCTTCGATACGAGAAGGCCGCAACCAAGGGCACGCAGTCGACCGACCGTGGAGTCTACGACCGGCTGGCCGAGTACAGCAATCCCGGTGGTGGCCCGGAATACACGCTCTTGCGCGACGGCAGAGACGGGATGCCGCGACGAATCGTCTTCGACAGCATGACGATCGACCTTCCGGAGGCCGATCTCCAGTTGATCGGACGGGAGGAGCCGTTCCGGGCCCTCCGGAAACACGAGTTTGCCCTCGGATTCGACAGCGCCGACCTCGTGCTGGAGGAGGTCGTCCAGCTGCGTCCGGAGCCGCTGTCGTCGCTTGCGGAACTCAACGATCGAATCGATCCCCGCGATACCGACGTTCGCGTCGCCGGTGGCCTCGGCGACACCGTCTATCACACGCTGCTTTCGACGCCCGACGTGACGAACGACCCGACCCGCGAGTTCGTTCGTGGCTACGAGGGGCCGCTGTGCATCTCGCCGCGATACGAACGACTGGTCGAAGCCGTCCTCGGGAGTACCGCGGTCGACGGCGTCGAATTCCGCTACCCGGATCGGCCAGAGGAGGAAGCCGCCGTCGCTGCCTGCGGACTCGGCGTGTATCTCACCGTGACCGGATCGACCGCCAGAGACCACGGCCTCTGCGTCGGTGAGAAACTCTTCCCGAGTGAAACCGTGTTGCTCGAAAACCCGATCGAGACGACGGAAGCGGCGGCCGCTCTATCGAGTCGGCTAGTGTCTGAGGCCCTCGATGCGGCCCAGCCACGCCGTTGAGGCTTTTCTTTCCAGCGCACACGGCCGGTGACAGGGGGATCGCCGACCACCAGATTTGATATAGCGACATACGATTTATGAGTTGTGCTTCAGACGGTCTGCGACGCGACTCACCCCGACCGCGACGAGCCGAGGACCGAATAGATGTTCTGTTCGTACGTCTCTCGGACCCGATTCCCCCAGTCGTGGGTGTAGGTGTCGATCACGTCGTCGGCGACGTCACCCCGGATGTACTTGACGACACCCCGGTCGCCCGTTGCATCCCGAAGGTGGGTGGTGAAGAAGTGTCTGAAGTAATGCGGTGTGACGTTCTCTTCCGCGTCGCCACCCTTCCTGTACCACCCCCGGTCGCTCGCGTGGTCCCTGACGATCGAACGGACCATCGCTGGCGTCATTCGCCGACCCCACTCCGCCGTCGAGCAAAACAGTGGCTCCCCTGGCGTCTGTGTGTCGGGTCGCACCGCCAGATACCGCTTGAGGGCGGTCTGTAACTCCTCGTCCACCGGAATCACCGTATCTCGCTTTCGTTTGTTCGAGGCCTCCCGAACCACCCCGTTGTACTCCTCGTTTCGCGTCGGCTCCGATGGGACGTACAGCGTGTCCGGTCGGCCGTCGATCGCACCACGCGTTCTTCCATAGACGCCCCGCACCTCGGCGTCGTTCAGACTCAGATCTCGGACGTCGAGGTTACACAGCTCCCCGACACGGATTCCGGTTTTCAGAAGTGTCACGACCACGGCCCGATCGAGTGGATGTGTGATCTCCCCGACGAACGACCGCATCGTCGGCACCCCGATCTCTCTGCGGGCCGGGTCTGCGTCGATCGATTCCTCCATCTCCGTGGTGACGAGTGCCATCGGATTCTCGTCCAGCTGATTCGCCTGAACCATGTACGTGTAGAATCGATGGACGTAGGAGGCATACGAGGCGACGGTACTCGGGGCGTGACCGTCTCTGAGGGTGTGAACCCAGGCCATACACTCCCGTTCGCTGGCTGCAGAAAGCGACGATCCATCTTCCTCGAGGAAGGCTTCGAAGGACCGCAACACGCGTTCGTAGGCATCACGCGTTCGCTCGCTGCGACCGTGGAAGGTCATATCCTGGAGGAAATACGAGACGTGATCCGTCTCGGTGCTCATTCGACCACCCTGTACCCGCCGTGGCGTCCGCTGTAGCTTACGGCCCCCTCCGACTGTAGCTCCTCGAGTGTCGTATCTAGCTCTGCCTCGATATCGCCGACGAGTTCCTCGCGGAGTTCGTCCCACTCCGTGTACTCCTCCCGAGAGAGACATTCGAGAACACGCCCTTTTCGGTCGTCTACCCCGGGGGTTGCGTCGGTCGAACGGGTCTTCTCGCCGGTGAGATCGAACGACCGCCGGCCGGCCTGTACCATCGTCCGGACGTACTCCGCCTGTGTCATCCCCATCTCCTCTGCTTCCTCCTGCCAGACAGCTCTCTGTGAAGAGCTAACGTACGTCTGAACGGAAACACGTTCGCTCATACGACGCCCTGTGTCGGCCAGTCACCTAAAGGTACGTCAGACATCACGATAAAGGCTCTTATCGTGTTATCTAACTCGTCGCTCCCCGGCATTTTGAGAGTATATCGATAAATCTGATTCCTCAAGACCGAAAAACGAATTAGAAGTATGGATAAGTAATTTGGTGGTACTTCCTCGGGACGCGCACGTTCCTACCGCAGCTTCCGGCGGCTCGACATCGTCTTCATCGCCTCGACGCCGTTTCGGTCGTCTGCTCGCTGAAGACGTGGCTCGATCGACGGAATCGACGCATCCCTACTGTGGTTTCCATCGCATTCGACTCTGATTCCAACTGGAGCGTTCGGTGCCGCCCCGAGTGGAGCGACACGCTCCGCTCTTGAATCAGACGAATCCGGACGTGCGTGAAATAAAAAGGTCTAGACCGAGTAGAGGACTCTCCCATCGCCGGGAGCGAGGATACGCCAGACGACTGCCGAGACGGCCGACAACGCGTGTCTCGTCCTGCCGGTGGGTTCGTGGTCGGCTCGAATCTGGTCGTCCGCAGTTCGTGGCTTGCGTTTCCGTGGGCGGAGAACGACGCGGTCGTGATACGCCTCCTGTGGACGGTGTGCGCCGCTTGCATCTTCCTTTTCGAGTGTGTGGTCTCCATCGACTCACACCACAGGCGCCCGTCCGAGCGAAACGTGACCGATTCAACGCACCTGCGATGTGTGGAGCGACCGACTGCCCCTATCGGCGGACAAACTCCGGTCGACTTTCGCTGACCTGAGGCTGTCTGATACTCACGTCCCGGGCGAACTCGGTGTCGCGTCCCCAATCGATAAACCATATGTCGCTATATCGAACTCTCCGGACATCGAAACCGAATTTTGGCCCCACCGACAAGGGGCCGTATGTCACTTACGCCCCACCACATCGGGATCTCCGTGACCGACCTGTCGCGTGCCGTCGAGTCGTACACGACGCTTCTCGGTATTTCGGTCAGCGATCAGTTCTCCGTCTCTGGGGCCGCGTTTTCGACTGTCGTCGGCGTCGAAGATGCTGCAGGGGAGTTCGTCCATCTCGACGCCGGACCCATTCGGATCGAACTCGTCGAGTACGACGTTGAGGACCCACCCGAGGACAGCGTCGCCTTTCCGGGAAACGTCCACCTGGCCGTCGAGACGGACGACGTCGACGCCACCTTCGGGGCGCTTCCCTCCGGCGTCGAGACGGTGAGTGAGCCACAGACGACGGCGAGTGGAACGCGGCTGGTGTTCGCCAGAGGGCCGGACGGGACCCTCGTCGAATTTCTCGAGAGCTGACGGAGAAGGCGGCGGCGCTACTCGACTGTGGTCGTCACGGCAGCGAAGGGAGGGGAAGTCTGCTCGGCCCCTCAGACGGTATCAGGCGACATTGAACCCTTTGTCTCGGAGAAAGTCCTCGATCCGATCGAGGTGGTTACCCTGGAGTTCGATGACACCGTCTTCGACGGTGCCGCCACAGGCGAACTTCGATTTCAGATCGCTCGAAAGCGAGTCGACGTCGACATCGCGTGGATCGAACCCTTCGATAATCGTTACCTCCTTCCCGTATCGGCGCTCGTCGATGCGGATGTTGATCTCCTGGGACTCCTTTGCTACGTCCTCACAGACGCAGAGTTCGTCCGGGAGACCGCACGTCGAGCAGACTTCCGACATTACAGCGGGCCATACACGACGGCTATATTAAACACTATCGTCGCTCCGGAGCCAGTCGACAGAAGCGACGTGGACAAACACCGAAGCTAAAACGGTGGAGTCCCAACCACGAGTAATGGAACCGTTGCGGAGCGAAGAGACAGCCCTGAACTCCTCAGGCCTGATCAGTCGGACACGAAAGATTTCCGCGGAACTTCCGAAGTGTGCCGTCCTCTCTGTCGCGGAGTCACCGCGGACCGTGTGGGCCGCACCCGGTGAAGCGACGGTCATCGGAAGCGGCACGGCAGCGACACTCTCCGCAACCGGACCCGACCGATTCAGCGTGATCAGATCCGAGGCCGAGGAACTGTTCGCCGTCGGAGACGTCCACGCCGGTACGCTCGTAGCCCGTCCCCGGCTCTTCGGCGGATTCTCCTTCCACGAGGATCACAACGAGACCGACCCCTGGGGCGGGTTCCCGAGTGCTCGCTTCGTCCTCCCCCGAACGCAGGTGACGTACGACGGAGACGAGACGTGGGTGACGGTGAATGCCGTCGACGCGACCGCCGAGTCGGTCGAACAGCACCTGGAGGCGGTAGTAGAGACGCTCCGAAACGCCGAGGCAGGCCCCCGACGTGACCCACCAGGGGTGAAGCGCCGCCACAGAACGATGTCGAAGGAAGGGTGGCACAGAAGCGTGACCGCCGCCACGGACCGGATCACCGCCGGAGAACTCAGGAAGGTCGTCCTCGCACAGGCGATGGAGGCCCACCTCGAAGCGCCGCTTTCGGTTCCCGACGTGCTGTCCCGGCTCGGGGACTCCTACCCCGACTGCACCCGATTCCTGTTCGAACCGGCGGACGGATCGGCGGCCTTCTTCGGTGCGACACCCGAGGGACTGGTCGACCTTCGCGGACGGACGGTCGAGACGGGTGCCCTCGCCGGGACGACCGGCCGAGGCGACACCCCGACCGAGGACGACTGGCTCGCCGAGGAGCTTCTGGACGACGAGAAAAACGTTCACGAACACGAACTCGTAGCCGAGGCGATTCGCGAACAGCTCACGCCGTATGCAGCCTCGATGCGTTCCGGCACCCGGCGCGTTCGGCGGCTGGCCAACGTCCAGCACCTCGAAACGCCGATCACCGCCGAACTCGCCGAGGACGAACACGTCCTGACGCTCGTCGAGGCACTGCATCCGACCCCGGCCGTCGGCGGCCTGCCGCCGGATCGAGCACTCGAGACGATCCGCGACACCGAACCGTTCGAACGCGGCTGGTATGCCGCCCCCATCGGCTGGTTCGACGCCGCCGGACACGGCTCCTTCGCCGTTGCGCTCCGGTCTGCCGTGGCCCGCGGCGACGTGGTGACGCTGTTTGCCGGCGTCGGGATCGTCACCGATTCCGACCCAGACCGGGAGTGGGACGAGGTGCAACTGAAATACCGTCCGATTCTCGACGAACTCGAATGACTTCCCCGAACATCAACACGCTCTGGGGACGGATCATCGCCGAAGAACTCGCCGCCTCGGGCGTCGACTCGGCCGTTCTCGCCCCCGGAAGTCGATCGACACCGCTCACCGTCGCGATCGCAGAACACCCCGACATCGAGGCGCTTTCACTGCTCGATGAACGCTCGGGATCGTTTTTCGGTCTCGGCCGGGCAAAGCGAACCGGACGACCGACGGCGCTGGTCTGTACCTCCGGGACAGCCCTCGGAAACTTCCATCCAGCCGTCGTGGAGGCGGCAAACGCCCGAATCCCGCTCGTCGCTCTGACCGCCGACCGACCGCCGGAGTTGCAGGACAGCGGTGCCAATCAGACCATCGATCAGGAGGACTTCTACGGCGATGCGGTTCGAGACTACCGGACGCTTCCCGAACCGGAAGCCACGGAACGAAAGCTCCGATCGCTACGGGTGGCAGTCTGTCGGGCGGTCGGGACCGCCCGCGGAACGAACCCGGGACCGGTCCATCTGAACGTTCCGTTTCGGAAGCCACTGGAGCCGACCGTCGAAACCGACGAGATTCCACCGGCGTTCCTCGAGACAGACTCGCCCGCGGTCCGTGGCCGAGACGGCCCGTTCGTCGACGTGACGGACGGCCGGCCGAGGCTCTCGGCGGCGGATCGGGAGCGTGTCGCCGACGTCCTCGCCGCGGCGGAGTCCGGCCTCATCGTCTGTGGACCAGCGGATCCACCGAGACAGCCGCGGGAATCGATCGTCGATCTCGCCCGAGCGACTGGCTTTCCGATCCTCGCCGACCCACTCTCGGGGCTGCGCTTCGGTCCCCACCCCGACGAGGTCGTCGTCTGTGGCGGCTACGACTCCTATCTCGAAGCCATAACGGAACCTCCGGAGGTGGTCGTTCGATTCGGCGCGTCGCCGACCTCGAAGGTGCTTCGCAACTATCTTGCCGACCCCGAGACGCGGGGATTCGTCGTCGATCCGGCCGGTGGCTGGCGGGAGGCGAGTTTCACGGCGACCGACCTCCTCGTCACCGACGAATCCCGTTTCGCCGCGGAACTCGCCGATGCGATCGACTCCCCATCGGAACGACCGTCCTACACGGAGCGAATCGGGGCCGCAGAGACGGACTATTGGGACATCGTTTCGGGTGCCGAACCCGCCGAAGGGGCGGCGCTGGCCTCGATCGTCGAGAACGCACCCGATCCTGCCACCCTCTTCGTTTCGAATTCGATGCCCGTCCGGGATCTGGATCGTTTCGGCCGCCCCCGTGACGCACGGTTGACCGTTCTCGGCAACCGGGGTGCATCGGGCATCGACGGAATCACGTCAAGCGGACTCGGGGCTGGCTCCGGAACGAGCGATCCACTCGTGGTCGTCCTCGGTGACCTCGCCTACTACCACGACTCAAACGGACTCCTCGCCGTCTCTCGGTGCGACGTCGACGCCACAATCGTCGTCATAAACAACGACGGCGGCGGGATATTCCGACTTCTCCCGATCGAGGACCACGACACCTTCGACGAGTGGTTCCGGACTCCCCACGGACTCGACTTCGAGCCGACAGCCGAACTGTACGGCCTCGAATTCGCCCGAACCGACCGCCTCGATCGATTCGAGGAACTGTACGTCGAATCCCTCGAAAGCGACGGGACGCAGGTACTCGAACTGCGGGTCGACGGCGAAAAGAGCCACGCGGACCGCGAGCGGTTACACCAAACGGTCGTCGAATCGCTGTGAGGGGACCGATCTGCTACTTTACCACCGTGACCGGAACGGTCGCCTTGTCGACGACGCTCTTTGCGACGCTTCCGACGACCTGTTCTCGCTCCTCCGATAGCCCTCTGTGGCCGACGTAGATTGCATCAGCGTCGCTTTGCTCGCTTCGCTCTGCGATCGAAGCCGCCGGTCGTCCGGTCAGGAGTTCCGTCTCGATCTGCAGTTCGCCGGCGACACCCGTCGCGAGTGACGCCGACCGCTCCAGAATCTGCCGGCCACGGTCCATCGTGTCGTCGGTTCCGTCGAAAACCATCTCACCGCCGACCAACTCGGGTTCGGCGACGAGAACGTGGACGATCTCGAGCGTTGCCTCCGCGATCGCCGCCTGTTTTGCGGCGTATCGAACTGCGGCATCCCCCTCGGTCGAGCCATCCGTCGCGACGAGGTAGCGCATACCCGATCGTTCGTAGCGGTTCGAAAAGGGCCTTCCGCCTCCTCACGTCGGTCTCAGTCGTCAGCGTTCGACGACCGGGATCTCCCGGCATCGGCGGTACCGTTCGAGGTGTTCGCGTGCCGCCTCCGTGAGGCGGTAGGAGCCGTGGATATCGGCCGGTTCACGGCCGTGGACGATCCGTCCGAACGGAGCCGCTGCCGCCGGATAGACCGCCTTCAGGAACTCGACTGTCGATTCGTCGGTCCCACGACTCCGGAGCAGCCGTTCGACCGCCGCCGCGCCGACGTGGACGGTTTCGCCCTCGATCAGTGCGAAGACGAACGGCCGTGCGTCGAACTGCGCCTCCAGAAACGCCTGAACTGCACCCGACTCCCACGGCACGGCGTCGAGATCCGAAACCCCCGAGCAGAATGCGGTGGCCGCGGTCCGAAACACCCGACGGCTTCCGTCGTAGATCAAAAGCGAACATGTCACACCCGTACTATGGGCTTCGATCGTTTCAGCGTTCCGTCGCCGCTGGTGATCGGCGTGTGGGTGGTCTTTTTTGAGGCCCCGTCCCGAGGTGGCGTATGGTTTCGACGCTGTTCGATCCAGACCGCTGGGAGCCGATCACAGAGGAGTTCCGCGACCTGACGTACCACAGAGGCGTCGACGTCGACGCGGTTCGGATCGCCTTCGACCGCCCCGAGGTTCGCAACGCATTCCGCCCGGAGACGGTCGACGAACTGTACGCCGCCCTCGATCATGCGAAACGACAGACCGATGTCGGCTGTGTCCTCCTGACCGGCAACGGTCCCTCCCCGAAAGACGACGGCTGGGCCTTCTGTTCGGGCGGCGATCAGTCGATCCGGGGTGACGCCGGCTACGAGTACCGCGCCGAGGGTGAAACCATCGGTGGCGGCCGACTCGACGACGAGGACCGAACCGAGAGCCAGTCGGCCCCGAGACTCCACATCCTCGAGGTGCAGCGGCTGATCAGACACATCCCGAAGCCGGTGATCGCCGTCGTTCCGGGGTGGGCCGTCGGCGGCGGCCACTCGCTGCACGTCGTCTGTGACCTGACACTCGCCTCCGCCGAGGAGGCGAAGTTCCTCCAGACCGACCCCGATGTCGCCTCCTTCGACGCCGGATTCGGGTCGGCGTATCTCGCCCATCAGGTCGGCCAAAAGAAGGCCCGGGAGATCTTCTTCCTCGGGAAGACCTACTCGGCCGAGGAGGCAGTCGACATGGGGATGGCAAACGAGGCCGTTCCCCACGACGAACTGGAGGAGACGGCCCTCGAGTGGGCGGCGGAGATCACCGCGAAAAGTCCGATGGCGATCCGGATGCTCAAGTACGGATTCAACCTCGACACCGACGGACTGGTCGGCCAGCAGCTGTTCGCCGGCGAGGCGACCCGACTCGGCTACATGACCGAGGAAGCAGCCGAGGGACGGGACGCGTTCAACGAGGGCCGGAAGCCGGACTTTGGCGAGTACGACTGGTACTACTGAGCGTTTCGGCGACCTGCAGGCGTCCGACGCCCCTTTTATAGATCGTCGGACCAACGGGAAAACGATGGCAGAGACAGCCGACGTGACGAAGCGACAGGCGTGGCTGATGGCCGCCCGGCCACAGACGCTGCCGGCCGGGGCAGCCCCGGTCGTCGTCGGAACGGGACTTGCGGTCCGAAACGGCGTCTTCTCGCCGATCGCCGCCGGGTTCGCCCTGCTCGGAGCGCTGCTGTTGCAGATCGGTACGAACTTCGCCAACGACTACTACGACGCGATTCAGGGGGCAGACACCGACGACCGGGAGGGCTTCACCCGCGTCACCGCCGGTGGCCTCATCGAGCCGGAATCGGTGAAACGGGCGATGTATTTCACCTTCGGTCTCGCGATTCTCGCCGGCGTGTACCTCGTCGTGATCGGCGGGGTGCCGATCCTCGTCGTCGGCCTGGCGAGTGTCGTCGCCGGCATCACCTACACCGGCGGACCGCTGCCGTACGGCTACCGCGGTCTGGGTGATCTCTTCGTGTTCGTCTTCTTCGGTCTCGTCGCCGTTTCGGGAACGTACTACGTACAGGCGGTGACGCACACGGCAGATCTGTTCCCACTCTGGATCCCCGAGGCGGCGCTTCCGGTTTCGGCCGTCGTCGCCGGACTGCCCGCGGCAGGGCTGTCGACGGCGATCCTCGTCGTGAACAACGTTCGCGATCTGGAAACCGACGCCGCGGCTGGCAAACGGACCCTCGCCGTGCTCCTCGGCTACCGCTTCAGCCGACTCGAGTGGAGCACCCTCGTCGCCACCGCCTACGCCGTCCCGATCGTCTTCTATCTCGACGGCTTCGGATTCGGCGTGTTGTTGCCACTTCTGACCGCACCGCTCGGGCTTTCGATCGCGAGGACGGTCTGGACGCGAACGGACGGCGCGGCCCTCAACCCGACGCTGGAGCGAACCGGCCAACTGCTTTTCGTCCACTCCGTCCTGTTTGCGGTCGGACTGGCGCTGCCGGCCATCGGAGGGCTATGACCCCCGAGATCGAACCGTTCTCGCTGCCGCTTTCGCGCCCGCTGTCCACGGCGACGGGGACGATCGACAGCCGCGAGGGGTTCCTCGTTCGCGTCTCGATCGAGGGCACGACGGGAATCGGCGAGGCGACACCCCTCGCCGGCTGGACGGAACCCTCCGAGGAGTGTGAAGCCGCGCTGCGCTCCATCGACGATCCGGTCGCGGCGATCGAACGCGACGACGGACTGCGGTCGCGGCCGGCGGCCAGACACGGGCTGGCACTCGCCGTTCTCGATGCGCGCGCCAGGGCCGCCGGGGAGCCCCTGTACAGACACCTCGGCGCGACGGAACGGGTCGAACGGGTTCCGGTCAACGCGACGGTCGGGGACTCGCCGCCGAAGACGACCGCCGACGCCGCCGTCGAGGCGACAGCGGCCGGATTCGAGACGGTGAAAATCAAGGTCGGTCGCCGGAGTCTCACCGCCGACCTCGAACGACTCGCCGCGGTTCGTGAGGCCTGTCCCGGCGTCGAGATGCGGGCGGATGCAAACGGCGTCTGGTCGCGGACGGTCGCCACCCGGGCGCTGCAGGCCACCGGCGTCTACGGGCTCTCGTTCGTCGAACAGCCGGTGCCGGCGGCAGATCTCGCCGACCTATCGGAGTTGTCCGGCGGTTCCGTCGGCGTCGCCGCCGACGAGGCCGTCGTCGAACACGGAATCGACGCCGTCCTCGAATCGGGCGTCGACGTCGTCGTGTTGAAACCGATGGCTCTCGGAGGAATCGATCGCACGCGACGGGCGGCGAAAAAAGCCGCCGAGGACGGCACAGACGTGGTCGTCACGACGACGATCGACGGTGCCTACGCCCGGACGGCGGCCGTTCACCTCGTCGCCTCGCTTCACTCCGTGTCGGCTGTGCTTCCTGCCGGCCTCGCCACCGGCGACCGCTTGACCCACGATCTTTGCGACGGGCCGTCGGTCACCGCAGGCTCGATCCGGGTGCCGCAACACGAAGGAAATATCAAACTCGACTGAGATACCACAGCAGAGATGCGCGACTGGCTTGCAGTCCGGGCCGGTGCAACGCCAACGGCGACGGCAGTTGCCGACGGCTCGACGTACAACGATCTAAACGAGACCGTCGAGTCACTCGCCGGCCGTCTCGCCGCCTGCGGCGTCGGTGTTCAGGACACCCTCGCGGTGTCGCTGCCGACCCGCCCCGCCTTCTTTCGGTGTGTCCACGCCGCCCAGCGCGTCGGAGCGGTGCTCGTCCCGCTCGATCCGAGGCTCACCGCCGACGAGATGCGGCGTCGGCTGGATCGCGTCGATCCGACCGCAGTCGTCTGTGGTTCGCCGTCCGAATCGACGGTGTTCGACGCGGTCGCGCCGATGCCGGCCGATCCGACGGTCGTCTCCGTCGACGATTCGACCGCCGAGGCGACGCCGCTTTCGCGCATCGATCCCGAGTCGTTCGACCTTCCGGAGTGGGAACTCGAGGAACCGCTCGTCGTCCCCTTCACGTCGGGAACGACCGGCGAACCCAGCGGCGTCGTGTTGACACTCGGCAACGTCCTCGCCGGCGCGACGGCCTCGGCGTTCCGTCTCGGACTCCGTCCCGACGACTGCTGGCACGTCCCCCTCCCGATGTGTCATCTCGGCGGCCTGGCACCGGTGTACCGGTCCGTGCTGTACGGAACGACCATCTCCGTCGAACGCGGCGACTTCAGCCCCGAATCGACGATCGAGCAACTCGAAGGATCCGACGCGACGTGTGTGTCTCTCGTTCCGACGATGCTCCGTCGACTGCTCGATGCCGGCGGTGAGACGACGCTTTCCGACCTCCGGTTCGTCCTGCTCGGCGGTGCCGGTTGCCCGCCGGAACTGCTGGAACGAGCACAGGACCTCGGCGTTCCGGTCGCGCCGACGTACGGGATGACCGAAACGGCCTCACAGATCGCGACCGCCCGACCGACCGAGGCCGAGTCGACGCCCGGTTCGGTCGGTCATCCGCTGATGTTCGCCGAGGTGCGGGTCGTCGACGAGACCGGTGGGATCGCAGACACCGGCGAATCGGGGGAAATCTTCGTCGAGGGACCGATGGTCACGCCCGGCTATCTGGACGAAGACCGGACGGCAGCGGCGTTCGGACCCCGGGGTTTCAGAACCGGCGACCGCGGTCACCGCGACAGCGACGGTCGGCTGTGGGTCCACGGCCGGGTCGACGACCGGATCGTCACCGGCGGCGAGGTCGTCGATCCGGCGGAGGTGACGGCGGTCCTCCGGGAGCACCGTGCGGTCGAGGACGCCGCCGTGATCGGCCTGTCCGACGACGAGTGGGGTGAACGCGTCGCCGCGGCTGTCACCGGATCCGCGGACCTCGACACCGAGGCACTCTACGATCACTGTCGTGACCGACTGGCGGACTACAAGCGACCGAAGGAACTCGTCGTGATCGCGGAGATTCCGAGGACGGCCTCCGGAACGGTCGACCGACAGGCTCTCGAGGCGGTCTTCGACCCCGAGTAACCGACGGAAACACCGGCGTCTTATATTCGGTCACGGCGTATCGTGTCGTGTGTGTACGCTGATCGTCGCGTGGCAGGTCTTCGAGGACGCACCGGTCTGTGTCGCAGCGAACCGTGACGAGCAGTTCGGCCGCCCCGCCTCGCCACCGATGCGGTGGGACACCGACCCAGTCGTCGTCGCGCCCCGTGACGAAGAGGCCGGCGGCACGTGGATCGGTTACAACGAATCCGGGTTGCTCGTGGCGGTGACGAACCGGTGGCAGCGCGGCGATTCGGGCCGATCGCGCGGTCGTCTCGTCACCGACGCACTCTCGAAGCGCTCCGTCGATGCGGCCCTCGAATGCGTCGAGTCGACGCTCGAAACGGAGACGTACGCCCCGTTTCACCTCCTTCTCGTAGACGAAACGCGCTGTGTCGTCGTCGTCCACGACGGGGAGACGACGGAGATCCGGCGACTCGCTCCCGGCGTCCACACGGTCGTCAACGTCGGGATCGACGGCGACGTGTTCGTCCCCCCGACGCGGCCAGAGGCGGGACGGACACAGGCGAAAAACGCCCGGACGATCCGGAGACGACTCCAGCCGACGGCGGCGGAGTCGGCGTCGGCGTGGCTGAACCGGGCCGCTTCGGCGCTCGGAGATCACGACATCGGGCTCTGTGTCCACGGTGACAGCTTCGGCACCCGATCGTCGTCGCTTCTGTGTCTTCCTCGAAGCGGACCACCCGTCTACGACTACGCCGACGGTCCGCCGTGTACGACGCCGTACGAACGGGTCGAAGCGAGGGATTAATCTGCCCGGTCGTCTATTGGTCGTACGATGAGCACGGCCGCAACGGAAGAGGACCTTTCGGAGGCAGAACGGAAGGGACTCGAGTTGATCCGACAGACGGGCGGAATCCACCAGAGTGAGTTCTGGAAGGAACTCGAAATCGACTCCCGGAAGGGCAGTCGCATCGTCGATTCACTCGCCGACGAGGGGTTGATCGAACGCGAGGAGACGGTCTACGACGGTCACAACACCTACTATCTCACGCCGGTTTTGGACCCGAAGGATCTGGATTTCTCGCTTCTGATGGCCGGCGACCAGCTTTCGCCGTTCGTCGGCGACGAGGAAGCAGATCCACACGGCGACCGCTTCACGCAGTGGATCATGAATCTCGTCTACGAGGATCGGTAGCGGACACACCCCGATCGATCCCGCCTCACTTTGCCGGAACCGGTTTTTTATTTCGGAAGATATTTTTTCACCGACGGAAAATAAGGTCCTATGAGCGCGGAGACGGAGGATCAGATCCTCTCAGTTCTCGAGGAAGACGCCCAGGCCTCCTACGCGGAGATCGCAGAGCGGGCGAACGTCTCGAAGCCGACGGTGAGAAAGTACATCGAAAAGCTGGAATCCGAGGGCGTGATCGTCGGATATTCGGCCGACATCGATCCGAAGAAGATCTCGGGGCAATCGATCGCTCTCGTCGGCATCGACGTGGCCAGTGAACGGTACGTCGAGGCGACACGGGAGTTGAAACGGCTCGAGTCGATCGAATCGCTGTACGCCTCGAGCGGCGACCACACGCTGATGGCGGAGATTCGTGCCCGGGACGGTGACGCCGTCGGCGAGGTGATCGCTGACGAGATCCTGCAGATCGACGGCGTCGAGGCCGCCCATCCGTCGTTTCTCCAAGAACGACTGAAGTAACGCGTCCCTCCGTCTCCACTGCTGTTTTCACCGGTGGAGTCCTACTGTCCGTATGCAGACGTACACCCGAGAGGTTCGCGTCAGCGCACCGCTCGAATCTGTCTGGTCGTTTCACTCCAACATCGATGGCCTCGAAGCGCTCACGCCCGGCTTCCTCGGCCTCGAGGTGGTGAGCGTCACCGGGCCGGACGGCGAACCGAATCCGACCGTACTCGAAGCCGGATCCCGAATCGAGATGCAGATGCGACCGCTCGGAGTCCTGCCGGGCGGCAGGTGGGTCTCCGTGATCACCGACCGGGAGTACGGCGACGGTTCGGCGATGTTTCGAGACGTCATGGAGGAGGGGCCGTTTCCGGCGTGGACGCACACGCACCGTTTCTTCGCCGACGGCGAGGAGACGCTGATCGTCGACCGCGTCGAGTACGAACTCCCCGGTGGGCGGGTCGGTGAAGCCGCCGGCCCCCTCGGCCGGGTCGGCTTCGAGCCGATGTTCCGCTACCGCCACAGCCAGACGAAGAAGCTGCTCGAATCGGCGTAGCCGGCGTCTCCCCCCGCACTCGATCCGAGCCGTTGCCCGAGACGGCACGTATTTGTCCGTGGCTCCGTAGCTGTCGATGTGCTACGGCGGGAGTCGGGAGGCGTGTCACCGGCGGCGGCACTCGCGGTCGCGGTCGTGGCCGTCTCGAGCAGTGCCATTCTGGTTCGCTGGAGTACGGCACCGTCCGTCGTGTTGGCCTTCTATCGCGTCCTGCTGACCGCCGTCTTTCTTTTGCCGCTTGTGTTCACCCGCTTTGGCGGCTCCTTTGCGGCGCTACGACGGCGCGATTGGCTCATCGCGACCGCTGCCGGCGTGGCACTCGCCTTGCACTTTGCGGCCTTCTTCGAGAGCCTCGCCTGGACGAGCGTCGCGGCGAGTGTCACGCTCGTCCAGTCACAACCGGTGTTCGTCGCGCTGGGTGCGGCAGCCGTTCTGGGTGAATCGATCGGACCGCGCAAACGCGTGGGCATCCTCGTCGCCGTCGTCGGCATGGCGGCGATGTCGGCCGGTGACCTGCTCGGCGGCGGGGTCGTCGCCGGCGACCGACCCCTGTACGGCAACGGACTCGCGGTCGTCGGTGCCGTCACCGGCGCCGGGTACGTGTTGGTCGGGCGCTCGCTCCGCCAGCGGATCGCCGTCGTACCGTACGTACTCGTGGTGTACACCGCCTGTACGCTCACCCTCGGAATCGTCGCCGTCGGAAGCGGGCTCCCGCTTTCCGGCTACGGCAGCCGGGAGTGGCTGCTTTTCGTCGGGCTGGCCGTCGGTCCCGGACTCCTCGGTCACACCGTCGTCAACTGGGTGCTCGAACACGTCGAATCGTCGGTCGTGAGCGTCGCCCTCCTCGGTGAACCGATCGGTGCAGCGCTGCTCGCGCTGTTTTTGCTCGCCGAAGTGCCGACGGCGACGACCGTCGTCGGAGGGGCCGTCGTCCTCGTCGGAATCTATCTGACCGCCTCAGGTCGACTTTGAGCCGCGAAAGATCACGACTCGCTGTGTTCTCTGTGGCTCTCGGCGACCAGCTCCCGGAGGCGGCCCCCGTCCGTCGCGTGACAGAGGTGCGTCTCACAGCCACAGTCGGAGGCGCCGAATCCGTCGACCGGCCCCGACGGAAGCGACCGAGCGACGGCACACTCGATGTCCACCGCCGGTGTTCGGACGTCGCCGCGCATCTCGGCTGCGGTGTCGCCGAGGACGTAGTCGATATGCCAGTGCCGGGCGGCTCTGTCGCCGGCAGCGAGTTCGTAGTGGCGGTCGACGCGGGAGAATCCGCCCGGCCCGAAGGCGCTTCCGGTGTAGCCGTAGTAGCCGGCCGGGAGGTCACAGTCGCCGAGAGCCCCGACCTCGACCGCGGTCGCCTCCGGGAGTTCGAAGAGTATCGTGTACGTTCCACCCGTCACAGCCGGGGTTCGGAGCCGAGGATAGAAATGCGACCCGACTGCGATCGACCGGACCCGCCACCCTTTTTATGAGGCCGCACGGACGGTTCGGTATGAAAGAATCACTCATGGACATTCTGTGCTGTCCGCTCGATAAATCCGATCTGGAACTGGAAGTCATCCGGGAGGACGACGACGAGATTCTCGAAGGTCGACTCGTCTGTACGGAGTGTGGCGAGACGTACCCGATCGAAGACGGAATCCCGAACCTCCTGCCGCCGGATATGCGCGACGAGGCGACTGCCTGATCCCGGCCGCCCCACCGAGGAGAGCATTTTTGATGTCCCCGCGTGAGTCTTCGGCTGTGACGGATACCCTCGGCGTCGAAATCGGCCGCACCGGACTCCACTCGCTGGAGGCTCCCGGATCGTTCGAGACCGGCGATTCCTTTTCGGTCGCCGTCCGAAACCACGGCGCGGCCACGCACGTTCATCTCCACCTCGACGACGACCTCTCCTCCGTTGCGACCCTCGCGGCCGGAAACCACTACGTCGACGCGGAGGAAACCCGCCTCATCGACATCGAACTCGCCGACCCCGAGGCTTGGAGTTCCGACGCCGTTCGTGGGCAATTGAAGGTCGTGACCGGCCACGGGACCGAAACGCGGTACGTCTCCGTGACCCTCGACCGACGGCAACACACCGAAAGCGTCGAAGTCGATCCGGAACTGTCCAGGCCCCAGACCGAGGAATCGGACCCGCCACTCTCGCCGGCAGCGCTGCGTATGATTCCAATCGGCGCCCTCGCTGGCGTCGCGATCATCCTCGCCGTCGCAGCCCTCACGGCAGGCGGTAGCCTGTCGTCGTTTCTCGCCGGAGGCGCCGTCGTCGCCGCGATCGCCTGTGCCGTTTCGGCGTACTATTTGAGTGATACCTTCGGTGGTCAGTAATCGCCAAGGACACCCAGTCGACGGGCCCGCCGTGTCGCATACTGGAAGACGAGATAGCCGAAGGCGAGATACCCGACTGCGACGCCGACGAGCAACAGCAGATCGAACGGATCGAACATCCACAGGCGGGTTCCATCGACCATCGCTCGCTGGAGCAGGCCACTCCCGTGGGCGAGTGGCAACGCCCGTGCCAGTGGAACGTCGAACACCGGCGCAGAGATGAGCGCGATGAAGCCGAACTGAAGCAGGTTGAGCCAGTTTCCGATCCGCTTGTACAGCACGGTGACGCCACCGGCGGCGAATCCGAGACCCAGCACCGAGACGATCGACAGCCCCGCGATCACCACGACGGTGAGCGGTTCGATCTGAAGCCGCGTGCCGGTGAGAAGGAGCATACACACCAACACGACGGTCGAGAGGACGAAGGCCCGGACGATCTTTGCGGCCCCCTTCAGGAGTGCCACGGATGCGAATCCAAACGGCGTGGTGATGTGCCGTTCGAGTGTCCCCCACTGGAGTTCACTCCCGATGTCGTCGGAGACAGACGAGTACGCACCGACCGAAAGCGTCCACAGGAAGTAGCCGACGATGATCCCTTCGAGTGAGTCATCGAGCGCCTGCCCGGCCAACATCCGCCCACCGTAGAACAGCACGGCGAAGAAAAACACCGAGATGACGACGGCACCGATCGCGTTTGCGGGGTACCGGACGAAGATCAGAAACTCCCGATACAGCACCGCCCGGGCGAGGTGGTAGTACGTCGCCGGCCGTGGCGTCCGGGTTGTCTCTTCGTCTGGATCGAACGCGTCGGTCACTCGACTCACCTCGGTGTGTCCTCACCGGAGGGCCTCCCGGACGTCGGACGAAGCCCACCCGTGTCGCCGGTCAGTTGAACGAAGAAATCCTCCAGGTCGGGTTCGACGGTGTGTAGCTGTTCGATCCGGACGCCCCCGTCTTCGAGTACGGCGAGCAGTTCGGACAGATCCCCGCCGTCTGCCTGTACCTCGACGCGACGGCGTCCGTCCAGTTCCTCGCTTTCTGTCACCCCGAACCGTCGGTCGAGGCGGTCGAGCAGCCGGTCGTCGATATCCGGACTCGTGACCCGGACGGCGTTGCGACCCGCCCGCTGCAGCAGCGTCTCGACTGCTCCGTCGGCGACGATCCGACCGTCGGACATCACGATCACCCGATCACAGACGTCCTCGATTACGGTCATGTCGTGGCTGCTGACGACGATCGTGAGCCCGGCCTCGCGGGCGAGTCGCTTCAGTTCGCGCCGAAGCGTTCTGGAACTTTCGACGTCCAATCCGAGCGTCGGTTCGTCGAGAAACAGCAGCTCCGCCCCGCCTGCGAGGACGCTTGCGAGTGACACCTTCTGTTTCATGCCGCGGGAGAGGTTTCTGACCGGGGTGTCGGCCTGAGCCGTGAGATCGAGTCGATCGAGCAACCGATCGTGTCTGTCGGCGACCGAATCGGGGTCGACGCCGCTTATGGTCGCGAAGTACCGGAGGTTCTCCCGGACCGTCAACCGCCAGTAATCGTTGCGTGCTCCTTCGAGCATCGCGTCGACGTCGGCGTATGCTCCACGCCGGCCGTCTTCGGCATCGGTTTCGAATATCCGTATCGATCCCTCGTCGGGAAGTACCATCCCGAGGATCGATTTGATCAGCGTCGTCTTTCCCGCACCGTTCGGGCCGAGCAGGCCGACGACCTCGCCCCGCTCGACGCTGAAGGTCACGTCGTCGACGGCGAGCACCGACTCCTCGCCGGTCCCGAAGCGCTTCGAGACGCCCTCGACGACGAGTGCCGGTTCGTCGTCCCCGTCGGTTTCGAGCACGTCACCGACGCCGTTGGAACGTGCCGTCGATCGAGTCTCGGTGGAGGAATCAGCCGCCTGCCCGCCGGTCTCTCCCATCGGTCGATCCTACGGTCTCGACGGGTATAAACGCCACCCGGAGCCGGTCTGCTGGCTACGACGACCGACGCGTCTCCAGAAAGTCGGCTGCCCGCGTGGCTCCGAGCGCCAGCAGTTCCTCGATGAACGCCGGGGATCGATCTGCCTTCGTCGAACAGTGGAGTTCCTTCTCGAGTGAAATCCGACGCACCGTCGTCCGCGTGAACTTCTCCTCGGGGAGGAGGCCCTCGTCGACCCACTCGTTCACCTGCTCGATGAACCCGAGTTCCTGGTTCAGGGAGATGTTTCCGGCGAGTTCGTTGCGTCGATCCGAGATTTCCTCGGCGGATTTCGGTTTCCCGTCCCGTTTCTGTGGGTTGATCTGGACCACCCAGATTTCCTCGGGCTTTCGGTCTCCGTCGCCCGTCATCAGATCCTTCACGGGCGGGTTCTGGCTGAACAGGCCGTCCCAGTGGTAGTGGCCGTCGATTTCGACGGCACGAAACAGCTCCGGGATCGCCGCCGATGCGAGGATCGAATCGGCCGTCACCGCCTCGTTCGTGAACGTCTCGAACTCGCCGGCGTTTACGTTCACCGTGCCGACGACGAGTTCCGGGCGGTCCGGATCGCCACAGAACCGCTGTATCGCCTCGAAGTCGATGTGGCGTTCGATCAGCCGCCGAAACTCCGATTGCGCGAGCGAGGACGCCGGCAGGAAGTAGGGGCTGACCCGCGGGACCGCGACGCCGGAGGCCTCGAACTGCCGCGTCCAGACCGTCGCGGCGTTCGTCACCCGATCGAACGGATCGTCGGCGGCGATGTCGTCCCAGATCGCATCGAGCAGTTCGACCGCCTTCCCGCGACCGTCCGTGGCGATCCCGTACCAGGCAGCGGCGGCGTTGATCGCACCGCCCGAGGTTCCGGAGAGCCCGACGAGTTCGTCGTCCTCGTCCCAGTTCTCGAAGACGTGCTTCAGGAATCCGGCGGTGAAGGCGGTGTGGCTGCCGCCACCCTGACAGGCGATTGCGATCCTACTCATACGTCGTCGTGAACCCACCGTCGAACAGCAGGTCGGCGCCGTTGAGGTGTTTTGCGTGTGCCGAAAAGCCGAACGTGAACAGATTCGCCACCTCGATCGGCGTCATCATCTCCTTCGTCCGTGCCTGTCCCAGCATGACGTTTTCGACGACCGCCTCCTCGGAGATTCCTCGCTCCCGTGCGGTGTCCTGAATCTGATTCACCATAAGCGGCGTCAACACGTAGCCGACACTCACGGAAAAGCCACGGAGAGTTCCCTCCCCTTCGGCTGCGATCGCCCTCGTTAGCCCGGTGAGACCGTGTTTTGCGGTGATGTACGCCGGCTTGTCCCGCGTCGCGTAGTGGCCGTGGATCGAGGACATGTTCGCGATCGCGCCGACGCCGTCGTCGGTCGCCTCGATGTGTGGGATGACGAGCTGTGAGAGATAAAACGGCGCCCGGAGCATCAGCTTCTGCATGAAATCGTACTTCCCCATCGGGAAGTTTCCGATCGAGGCGATGTGTTGCATCCCGGCGATGTTGGCGAGATAGCGGATCGTCCCCTCCGCCGCTGCAGCCTCGATCGCTCCCCGACACTCCACGTCGTCGGTGAGGTCACAGGGGGCGGCGACGATCCGCCCCTCCGGGTCGAAGGAGTCCGCCCGCCGTTTCGTCTCCCCGAGTCCCTCCTCGTCGATGTCGAGACCGGCGACCGTCAGGCCGTTGACCGCGAGGGCGATCGATACCGCCCGTCCGATTCCGGATCCGGCACCCGTGACGACGGCGACGGTGTCGGGGTGGAATCGTTCGTCGTCGATTCGAAGGATGTCGTCCTCGGTCAGTTCGGGAACGGACAGCGAGTCGTCGTCCGCTGTGTCGGTCGTCATCGTGTACCGATTGACCGCACACGCTTATCCTCTTGTTCCTCAGTCGTCCTCTTCCGTCCGGACGCCACAGAGGTTGCCCGCCTCGTCCATCCGTTTCGCGCGAAGAAACCGCGTCCGATAGCGGTTTGCGCCCTCGTAGACGTCGGCTTCACGGATCGACTCGGTTCGGCCGTCGGCGACCGCGTCGATGATCTCCTCGATCTGTTCTTTTTCACTCGGCGTGAGTTCGAACTCGTAGGTCTGTTCGGCTTCGGCCTCCAGCCGCGTCCAGCGACGGGCGGCCGAAACGACGAGCGAACAGGGCTCTCGACACGGGAACTCGCCGTCGCCGCCGTCGACGTCGAGCGTCGTCTCCTCGTCGTACTCCCACTCGCGGCGCTTCAGACACTGTGAGTCGTCACAGCAGGCCTCGGCGACCCAGTTGACGTGTTCGTACCCCTCGCCGCGGTCCCAGGTGTCGATGACGCCGTAGATGCCGGTCTGTCGACTCATCGTCTCACGCCAATGAGAGACGTCGAGTTCGTCTTCGCGTTCGAGATGCCAGTTCGTGATCGTCGCGGGGTAGATGACGTCGACCGCCCGGATCAGCCCCCGCCCGTCGAGATCGGGAAAGACCCAGCCACTCGGCAGCGACGGAGCCGTTTTCAGTGGCCGGTAGCGACCGCTGTCGTCGTATTTGACGAGTTCTCTCGCGTCGAGTGGATCGGCGTACACCTCAAGATCGGTCGGGTCGTGGTCGGCGTCCGCGGCGTTTCGAACCGTGTACGTCCGGTTTCCGTGGTCGGCGAGTTCGATGTCGATCCGGAGTTGCCCCCACGACTCAGAGAGGCCACCGTTTGCGAGCGTCTCGTACCGTTCGGGAACGCTTCGACCGTCCGCATCCTCGGCCCACCGGAGGAAGGCGGTTTCCACCTCCGGCCGATCCGTCTGTGTCCAGTAGTACCAGTTCGAGACGAACCAGGGAATCTCGGCGGCGACTGCCTCCAGTTCCGCCGCGTCGAGCCCCGTATCCTCGCGTTTCGGTGTGGCGACGGTGTAGCCTCCGTCGTTTTGCGTGACCCGGAGTCCGTCGCAGTCGATTCCGGTCTCGGCGGCGTCGATGAAGGCCGAAAGCTGTGTGTCGTTCACGTCAGTCACCTGCTTCTGTCGTCGCTGCCGTATTCCGGGTCCGACGGCGGATCTCTGCGGCCGCCGTGCCGACGTCTGCGCCGGCGTCCGCCGCCCGTTCGAGGATCACCTCGGCCATCAGCCCTTCCGTCCCGACGGCTCCGGCATACCAGATCCGGTGACCGTCGACCGTCGCGGGGGTGTTCCATCCGGTCCGATAGTCGTCCGTGAGATCCATGTCCTCGGGGATGTCTTCCTGGGTGTGGTAGCCGTCGGCGACGAAAAGCGGGACGACGATGATGTCCTCGCTTTCGAAGAAGTCGGTCACGTCGTCGATTTCGGGGTCTTCGTCCATGAAAAGCGCCCGAACCTCGTCGAACCGACCCAGATCCGCCACCCGGTCTGCGTGGTACTCGATTGCCTTCGCCGAGTTTTCGTTTCGCTCGGTGCCGTGGCCGACGACGGCGAGGCCGAACCCGGCGCCGACCTCGGGGTCGTTGGTCACCGACTCCGCCCGGCGGACGATGACGTCCGTCATCGCGTCGTGGGTCCCCACCGGACCGCAGTAGTGGACGGTCTTGCCGACGTCATCCGCCGAAAGCGTCGCGTGCGTCGCACTCGTTCCATCTGAGTCCCACGCGTCGGCGTCCCACTCCGAGAGACGGAGTTCGCGGGGAATCACCTGTTCGGTGAAGTATCCCTCCGAGATGAAAAGCGGGACGACGTACACCTCGTCGCTCTCGACGGTCCGCAACACTTCACGGAACGACGGTTCTTCCTTCCAAAACGCCGTCCGAACCTCGTCGAAGACACCGGACTCGCGGATGGTGTCGGCGTGTTCGTAGGTCGGCGTACTCGCGTCCGGATTCAGATGAGATCCGTGGGCGACGATGACGAGCGCCTGCATGTTCCAACGCAGGACCGTCCCCGTATTAGGGGCTTCGAAGCCCGGGTCTCGTCTGGTTTTATACTTCGTCGTACCGCCCTATCGGTATGTCAGTCGCCGCCGCAACGAGGGAGGCAGTCCGCAAGCATCCGTTTCTCGAAGCCGCACTTCGGGCCGGCGTCCTCAACTACACCGCAGCGGCCCGGTTTCTGGACGCCGAGGGCGACACAGACGCTGTCGCCGCAGCACTCAGACGGTATCGGGAGGAACTGCCGGAGTACGCACCCGAATCGAAACGCGTCTCGGTGTCGATGCGCTCGGGCGTCGCCCGGGTGACGGACGGGTCGAGCGACGACGCGCTCCTTTCGATTGCCGGCACCGAGTTCGTGCCGTCGGGCGGCGAGTCGACGGCGATCGTCGCAAGCGGCGAAATCGACCCGGAGGCGCTGGTCGGTGTCCTCGGACGACTTCGGATCGACGACACCGACGTCGAGGCTGCGGCCGTCGACGACGGAACCTTGATCGTCGTCGTCGGACGACGATCCGGTGCCGCCGCGGTTCGAACGATCGAAGACGAACTCGCCGGCCGATGACCCGGTCCGTGTGGAAAGGTTCAAACGCGACCGGACAGTTCACCCGATAATGACACTTCGCGTTCTGAATACACTCTCCGGCGAGCGGGAGGTGTTCGAGCCGATCGATCCCGACGAAGTTCTCCTGTACTACTGCGGGCTGACGGTATCGGACGATCCACACCTCGGTCACGCCCGCACGTGGACCCACGTCGACGTCATCCACCGGTGGCTGGAGTACCTCGGATACGACGTTCGACACGTCGAAAATATCACCGACGTGAACGAGAAGATCGTCGCCCGCGTCGGCGAGGACGACCTCGGCGGGAGTGAATCGGCGGTTGCAACCCGCTTCATCGACCGGCTGTTGACCGACATGCGATCGCTCAACCTCAAGCGGGCCGAGGTGTATCCCCGCGTCTCGGAACACGTTCCCGAGATCATCGAGTTGATCGAGACGCTCGTCGACCGCGGGTACGCCTACGAGGCCAACGGCTCGGTGTACTTCGACGTGACCGAATTCCCCGACTACGGTAAGCTCTCGAATCAGCGACTCGAGGACGTCGAGGCACAGGGACCGGAGGACGAACGCTCCGAGAAGCACAACCCGTCGGATTTCGCGCTGTGGAAGGCCGGCGGCGTCTCGTCGGATGCCGTCGAAGAACACCGCGACGACGACCGGACGTACGCCGTCGAATCACCCGAGGGAACGACGTGGGACTCGCCGTGGGGCGAGGGACGGCCGGGCTGGCACATCGAGTGTTCGGCGATGTCGATGACCCACCTCGGCGACACCATCGACATCCACATGGGCGGTCGTGATCTCGTCTTCCCGCACCACGAAAACGAGATCGCCCAAAGCGAGGCCGCAACCGGCGAGGCGTTCGCCCGCTACTGGCTCCACGCCGACCTCTTCGAGTTCGACGACGAGAAGATGTCCTCCAGCCTCGGTAACTTCATCACCGTCGCCGACGCCGTCGACCGATTCGGGACGAACGCGCTGCGAATGTTCTTCCTCTCGGCGTCGTACAACTCCCGACAGACCTACAGCGAGGCTGCAATCGAGGAGGCGATCGAGCGCTTCGATCGCCTCCAGACCGCCTACGACCGAGTCGTTCGGGCCGCCGACAGCCCCGAAGCCCGAACCACGGTCGAGGCCGACCTCCGGGAGACGGTGGCCGAACTGCGCGAGGAGTTCGAAGCGGCGATGAACGACGACTTCAACACCAGAGAGGCGATGGCGGCACTCCTCGAACTCGCCGGTGCGGCCAACCGTCACCTCGAATCCGAACCGTACGACTACCGGGCGTTGCGGCAGACGATCGAGACGTTCGAGGCCTTCGGCGAGGCCGTCCTCGGCTTCTCCTTCGACACCGACGCGACGGACGGAACCGCCGAACTCGCGGGTGAACTGGTCGAGTTGGTACTCGAGATCCGATCAGAGGAACGTGCCGCCGGCAACTACGACCGTGCCGACGCACTCAGAGACGACCTCGAGGCACTCGGAGTCGAGGTGCAGGACACGGACGACGGGCCGACGTACGACCTTCCGTAACACACCCGTCTGTTCTCACCCGCCGAGGATCAGCGGCCCCATCAACACCCCCATCAGATTCGCCCGGCGGGCGCCGAATCGGGCAGGTACGAGACCGATCACGGCGGCGGCGACGTACGTCACCACGCCGAACCGTCCGGCGAACAGAAAGGACAGTCCGGCGAGTGCGGCGAGCAGACAGACGGCGAGTCGCGTCGGGTCGAGGGTACCGACGATCCGGAGGTATCGGTCGCCGACCACGACGACGAGGATCGCACCGACGGCGGCAGCGATCCCGACCGACGACAGCAGCCACGG
>JARWGK010000063.1:0-11814 GCA_040409725.1 Natronomonas sp. | reverse complement strand
GTGAAGACGAGGGTGTTCGTGTGCTCGGCGACCAGTTCGGCGAGCTGGTCGTAGAACCGCTCGGAGACGACGCCGTTCGGCGTGTCGATGAGGTCGTCCGTCGGACAGCGCAACTCCAGGTCGAACGAACGGAGAAAGCGGGCGTCGACGATCTCACACTCCCGTGGCTCGCCCGACTCGTACCCGGCGAGAAACTCCGCCATCGTCGAAAGCGGTTCGACGGTCGCCGAACAGCCGATCCGCGTCGGTGACTCCTCACACATCGCTTCGAGTCGTTCGAGTGAGACCGAGAGGTGCGTCCCGCGTTTGTTGTCGGCCAGTGAGTGAATCTCGTCGACGATCACGTATTCGACGGTCTCCAGTTTCTCCTTGAACTTCGGGGAGTTGAGCAGGATCGCGAGCGTTTCGGGGGTCGTGTTGAGGATGTGTGGCGTCCGTTCCAGCATTCGCTGTCGTTCGCTGTCGTCCGTATCGCCGTGTCGGATCGCGTGTCTGATCTCGACGTCCTCGTCCCGACGGTCGAGCTTCTCGGTGATCTCAGAAAGGGGCTGCGTCAGGTTCCGGTGGATGTCGTTTGCGAGGGATTTCAGCGGCGAGATGTACAGACAGTAGACGCTGTTTTTCAACCCACCCTCGCGTCGTCTGCTGCGGTCGAAGAGATCGTCGATGATCGCGGTGAAGCTACTCAGGGTCTTGCCCGATCCGGTCGGTGCGGCGACGAGACAGTTCGTCTCCTCGTCGATGAGTGGGATCGCCTCCTTCTGTGGCGGCGTAAAGAAGCCGCCGTTTGCGGGGAGAAACTCGCCGAAGGTCTCGATCCACCACTCCTGGACGACCGGATCGAGGCGCTCGAAGGCCGCAGCGTCGTCGATCTCGACCGATTCTGGATCGTACGGAAGATCGTATTTCGACAGACGATCACGGACGGATGCCTCGGCGTCTTCCATCACCGCATCGTACGGTCGCCAGCGGCAAGTATCTGGCCTGCCTGCGGTGAGTATGCGCGTGACGTTCCTCGGAACAGGTGCGGCGATGCCCACCGGCGATCGGTTCCAGACCGGCCTGCTGTTCGAAGGTGGCGACGACGGCCCGTTGCTCGTCGACTGCGGCAGCGGCGTCGTCCACGCCGTCGCCCGGACGTCGATCGAGCCAACCGACATCGAAACCGTGCTTTTGACACACCACCACTTGGATCACGTCTCGGATGTATTGCCCCTACTGAAGGCCCGGTGGCTCGCCGGACGGACGGATCTCGAAATCGTCGGTCCACCGGGCACGGCCGACCTTCTCGAGGGACTCCTCTCGGTTCACGACTACATGGCCGGTCGTTTCGATCTCGACGTGCGAGAGATCGGTCCCGGTTCACACGAGGTCGCCGGATTCGGCGTCGAGGCACGGGAGACGATCCACTCGATGTACTGTCTCGCCTATCGGCTCGAAGCCGACGACGTCGCGGTGACGTTTTCGGCCGACACCGAGGCCTCGGACGATATCTGTGCTCTCGCCGAGGGATCGGCCGTCCTGATTCACGACTGCTCGTTTCCCGACGGGATCGAGGTGGACAACCACCCGACGCCGAGAGAACTCGGTGCGGCACTCGCCGGCCACGAGATCGGGCGCGTCTATCTGACACACCTGTATCCACACACCGACGGCCACCACGAGGAGATGATCGACTCAGTCGCGGCGAACTTCGACGGCGAGGTACGGATCCCACGTGATGGGCTGTCCATCGACGTGACGACTGCGTGATCGGAGGGTTCGACGCCCGATCACTCCAGTCGGTACCGCAACAGCGCCGCGATCCCCCCGAGATTCGACAGCTGCTGACCGGGGTCGAACTCCCCAGATAGGACTGTTACCTCTCCACCCTGCTGTTCGACGGATTCGACGATCTCGTTTACGTCGTGATCCCACTCGCCCTCTCCGGCCCGTTCGATTCGGAGCCGTTCGTCGACGACGAGCAGCGTCTCGACGGCGCCGTACTCGGCCGCCTTCTTCACCTCCGTGATACCGTAGGCCGCCTTCGCCCCGCCTGCGATCCGTTCGGTCAACTCGTCGATCAGCTCCGCCTCCCGAGAGATTCGCGTTTCGGCCTGAATCTCGTCGACCGCCCCGCGTTTCAACACCTCGTGAACGCCCCGATCGCCGACGCTTGCGGTGTCGACCGTCCTGATGATGTCTGCGACCTCCGGAGCCTCCTCTTCTACGTACCCCAGGGCGTCCTGTTTCGTGAACCCCGGTCCGGCGAGGATGATCGCCTCGACGTCGAGTCGACGCAGGATGTCCGTCAACTCAGCGAACAGCTCCGATCGATCTCGGGCGTACTCGCCCTTGCCGGTCGTTCCCGACAGCGATGCCCGTTCCTCGACGCCGTACTGTGCGACGGTGTGGACGTATGCGGCGCCCTCTTCGACAGTTGCGACTGCCACGTCAGGGTTCTCCGCCGCCTCGACGGCCTCCTCCAAGCGCTTTCGTTGATCCGGTTGCCACACCTTCTGAACCGTCAACTCCTCGCGTTCCTCGACGTTGATGGTGTGATGGAAGCCGAGTTGGTCCTCCCGGGAACAGTCGACAATCTCTCCGCCGACGCGGAGACGGTTCGCAAACTTCGCAAACTCCACGTCGTCGACCTCGATTGCGACCCACATGTGCTCCCGCTCGCCGCCCGTATCGCGGAGCTGTTCGTCGTTTCGCTGGATTCGCCGCGTCGTGTCTCCCGAAACCCGGTCTCCGGGTTCGATGACGTACGTCAGATGCCACAGGTCGTCGAGACTCTCCGGAACGACCGTGATCCGCTCCTGCCGCCCATCGAGGGCCTCCCGGTCGGTGATTCGCATACCGACCCTCCGTGTCGCCGGCGTAAGTGGACTGCTATCTGTTGCTGGCTCGAACGGCGTCGTACAGTTCGACACATCGAGTCTTCAGCCACTCGAGTTCGGTGCCTGTGGCAACCGCAGGCATGTAGATTCCATCGATCGCTGCTTCCGTTTCCGATCGGGTAACGTCGTTTTTCATCTCGATTCGATATAACGCTGTCATCAGTATGAGGTCTCGGGGGTACATTTCAACCTGTTTAAAATCTGGTGAGAACAGATGTCACGATACGATATACCAATAGTTACGAACGCACATACCGGGAATAAACACGTCGGGGTGTCTGTGATCGATGCTATCCGAAATTTTATAATTTGGGTGCCGTCGACGGAGCAGACGGCGCCGCTTCTGTGCCGTTTATACGCGTGGGTCCACTATCTGTGTCGATGACAGACAACAGTCCCGACCGAGGGGACGGTTCGGGTGGTCGGTCGCTTGCGATCCACTTCGCGACGCGGCTTTTGGGCCTCGGAATCGTCGGCGTCTTCGGCTACATCACCCGTCCGATCTGGCACGGACTCGTTTACGGAATCCTCTATTCGCCCGGGATGGCGGTCTTCGGTGGCGGTGCGGTGCTGTCGGCGCTCGTCCTGTGGTTTCTGCCCCCGCTGGGTACGGAATCGCCGAATCGATCGCTCTTCGAGGTGCTCAAGCGAGCCGATAGCCCGGTCGACGTACTGCTCGACCTGCAGGGCTCTGCGGGCCAGAAACTCAGACTGTTCGTTACCGTCGTTGCCGTCTTGGCGCTGCTTTCGGTTCTCGTGAGCATTCCGGCCGGGATGCTCGAACAGCGGACGCTCGCCGAGAACACGATGGAGGAGTCGATCGAGGTCGAGGAGTTCCCACAGGCCAACCCGGAAAACCCCCGCGTCGTCCCCCGACAGGTCGCCGACATCACGACCAGGGGGTCCGTCTCGTATCGGCAACACAGACTCGGGACGAGTGACATCGCCCGCACCGAGGACGGCTCGCTGGCGTGGTCCTACGCCATCCAGCCCGACGGCTTCCGGAACACACTGCTCGAGAACCAACGCGGGGTGTTGGTCACCGATATGACGCGCATGGACGACAGACAGATCGACGTCTACGAGGAGGACTTCACGTACGGCGAGGGCATGCTCCTGACCCGATCGGCCGACTGGAACCTCAAGACGACCGACTACTTCTCGAAGTACGACGACGACGCCGTCGAGTTCAGCCACCAGGGACGGCCGTACATGTACTACCCGAAGACGGGTCACGAGTGGCACCTGACGCCGTTTCCACACACCACCCCGACGTGGGACGGTGGAGCGCTGGTACACCCCGACGGACAGATCGACCATCTGAGTCCCGAGGAGGCCAGATCCGAGCCGATCCTCGACGGCCAGCGGCTGTATCCGCTGACGCTTACCCGCGACGAAATGAACGCTCTCGGCTACCGAAACGGGATCATAAACCAGATGCCGGTTATCGGCGCACACGAGGATCAAGTCGAGGTTGCACGACTTCCCGCCGGAGCCGACAACAACCAGCCGTTCGTCATCGACCTCGAGGGCGAGCAGATGTCCTACGTGACCGCGATGGAGCCGTTCGGACAGGACACCCGTGGACTCGACGAGGTGTGGTTTGCCGACGCCGAAACGGGGCAGTACACTTTCTTCGGCACCGGAGACGAGACGCTGACCGGACCGGAGCGTGCGATGGGGATCGCCCGATCGGCCGACTCACGGACGAACTGGGGACAGAACTTCGTCGTCACCGAACCCGTCCCGGTCACGGTCGACGGCGATCTGTGGTGGCACATCAAGGTCTCACCGACCGACTTCACCGACGTGACCCGAAACGTCTTCGTCAACGCCGACACCGGCCGAACCGTCGAGATACGCGACGACGCCGCGGTTCGCTCGTTCATCGCCGGAACAGTGGCCGAGGAGGACCTCGAACCGGTGGAGGACGAGGACGACACCGAGGCCATCTACTTCGTCATCATCACCGACGAGGACGGCGACGTGATCGAGCGAATCCCGGTCGAACCCGGCCAGGAGACGACGATCGTCGAACCCGACGACGAGCGAGCACAGGAAGACGACGAGGAGACAGATTCCAACGGATAGCAGGGCTGCTCCAATCGCCGACAATAACGTGGTGCCGTGGCATCGACGCCGTGGCGAGGTCGAAACAGCACGCAGCAACCGAGAAAGCGAGATGCCGGCTACGCGTTCGACTCCGGCGGGAAGATATCCTTCGGTATCTTGCAGTGCATCCCCTTTTGTCCGTTTACGACCTGTGTCGACTGGACATCGCCTGCTACACTCAGAAGCGAGTACGCCTCGGACTCTGACAATCCCTTGTTCTCCTCGAGAAACGTGATCATCTCTAGGGTCGCTTTGCGTGTCGCCTCGTCGAGATCCGCATCGAAGGCATGCGTCATCCAGTGGTCGTTCGTCTCCAACACCGGAGACGTGACCTCGAGGTCGTCTCTGATGAAAAACTGGACGACAGCATCGACGTGTGCCTCGATTGCCGTTCCCGAAATCTCTCCGTCGCCCTCCGCGATATGTGAGTCACCGGCCGTAAAGAGGCCACCTGGCACCTGAACGGGGTAGTACATCGACGTTCCGACGTTGAAGTTACGATTGTCGATATTGCCGCCGTACACCGCTGGTGGGACGGAATCGATCTGTCCGTCTTCGGCCGGTGCAACCCCCGCCGTCCCGAAATGGTACCGAACCGGAACTCGGATGTCCTCTAGGACGGATTCCCGTTCGACAGACTCCGGATCGATTATCCGTCCTGGCGTGTCGTAGAGACCGGGGTACTCGTACTGGAAACACGCTTGTGCTGTGTGGGTTTCCTGATCGACTTCGTAGATCGTCACGTACTCCGTCTCCTCGAAGTCATCGTACAACAGCCCCCAGTTGGCACTGACATTACTGCCGTACGGCAACCGTGGTTCGAGGTTGAGAATCCGGCATTCGAGGACGTCACCTGGCTCTGCACCCTCGATATGAATCGGTCCCGTGACTATATGTACACCCGGGCCGCGGTCCTCCTGATCGATCTCCTCGTAAATCTCTCTGACCCCTTCGTCCATCATGTAATCCGGCGCATCGCCAGCGTGGTGAGATACCGTCTCGATACGGACGATATCGCCGGATTCGACCCGGCAAACCGGCTCCTGAGAGTTGTCGAAGAACCCCCAGTTTACCGTTTCAGGTGTCGCTTTGACCTCGTGTGTGTCTGGATCGACTGCTCTGCGGGGACTTCGAGTGTGGTTGTCGTTCGTCATTAGAAGCTGTTGTTCCTGATGTACTCACGGAAATCTGATGCATCGTCGAGACTGTACTGTGTCGTGTCGGATTCCTGTGTGAGATCACACCCGATTGCCTCATCGAGGAAGGACGGTTCGACGATATCCTCCTGAATAAACGAAATCGAATGA
Organism: Natronomonas sp.; assembly: GCA_040409725.1. GTDB lineage: Archaea > Halobacteriota > Halobacteria > Halobacteriales > Haloarculaceae > Natronomonas. The sequence goes on along the minus strand of JARWGK010000063.1, from coordinate 5,513 downwards.
TCTTCCTCGACCCTCGCCAACCGCATGTTGTGACTCATGTGATGTGTCGACCCCTTGAGACTGAGTTCGCCTGACGGAGCGGTAACGTCCATGCCCTGTTGGAGTACCGAGATGATCTCCTCCTGATCGAGCGTTCCCGCTTCCTCGGCTGCTTGCTTGTACAACTGGAGTGAAACGTACGGACTCATCGCCATCTGCGCGATATACTCGGTGTCCGGCCACCGGTCGTAGAACCGGTCGACGAAGTCCTGATTCTGTTCGGTCGGGATTTCCTCCATATAATAAACCGCCGAGTGCATCCCCTCCATCGTTGGCGGATCGAACCGGATGTGTTCGTAGCTCTGTGAAAGGTTCACCGAGCTCGCCATCGGGATGTCGAGGTCGGCATTCTCCGCCTGCGTAAAGAACGCGGACTGGTCGGCACCGACCAGTACGGTTGCCAGGAAGTCGGGATCGGCGTTCTGAATTCGGTTGATGCTCGATTGATAGTCCGAAACAGAAAGCGCAGGGAACTCCTCCCCGACGACTTCACCGCCGTTTTCCTCGATGTAGGCTCGGATCCAGTCCGCAGACAGCTGTCCGAAGTTGTAATCTGCTGCTATGATATATCCATCGGGGCCGAACGTGTCGATCATGTACGGAATTAGTGTTCCGTACTGCTGTTCTGGAACCGATCCGATAGAAAACGTCGTGTTGTCGCAGAGCCCACCTTCGTACTCGTTCGAATAAAAATACAACTGCTCCTGTTCGTTTACCGTGGGCCGGATTGCCTCACGTGTGTTGCTGGCGAATGCGCCGGTGAGCATATCGACATCTTCCTGCAGCATTAGCTGCTCCGCCAGTTCGATGTACCGCTCGACGTTCGACTGTGGATCCGGGTCGAAATACTCTATTTCCTGCCCCAGGATGCCACCTTCCTCGTTGATCTCCTCGATGGCCAGAATCGTTGCTCTGTGCTTGGGCGTCCCGTTGATCTCGAAGTTACCCGATTGATCTTCCAGAATTCCGACCTTGACCGTATCGTCGCCGCCATCGTCTCCAGCACATCCAGCGAGTCCTACGCCGAGTCCCGCCGCCCCGGTGGCTTTGATGAATGAGCGTCTATCCACTGAACTTGAATTCAGTTCCATATTCATGTGTCATCGCGGCTGTGGATTGTATAAATGCAACCCGAATCGCAAATATTACTTTCGAATAGGGACGAAGATCCAGGAAATACTACCGATTTGGACAGTATTAGTTCTGAGACGTGGGTCCGGTTTCCGTCGACATCGTCGAACGAGGAGAGCGTTTCCGATTGTCAGTGCGAACTCCCGAGGAAACGGCACCGAAGGGCGACAAATGAGAGGAAACGTATCCATCGAAAGGAGATCGGATTCGACGGACGTATTCGATCGGTCACCGTCACGTCGATGATCCCCAAACTCTCAGCCCGTCTTATCGACTACTCCGTCGACCTGCCGGCCCGACTGTACTGGACGATCACGACGCCGAGAACGACGAGGGACCCGCCGAGGAGTATCTCGGCCGAGAGCCGTTCACCGAGTACGACGACGCCGAGAACGACGGTCGTCACCGGTTCGGCGGTGGCGAGAACGCTCGCACGACTCGCTTCGACGAACCGAAGCCCGTTGACGAAAAGCAGGATCGGAACGACGGTACCGGCGAGAGCGATTCCGAGGATGATTCCCCACTGTCGGGCCCCTGATGGTACGAAGAGCGTTCCCGAGACGACTCCGTAGCCGAACACACAGACGCCGGTCGTCGCGATGGCTCCCGTCGCCAGATAGTCCGGTTCGATCGAATCCACGGCGTACCGACTGCCGGTCGTGTAGACCGCATACGCGACCGCGGAGACCCAGACGAGACCCACGCCGATCGGTGCGATAGCCCCGGTGCGATCGACGCCGACGATGAGGCCGATTCCAAGAAGCACCGACAGAAGCGCCACAATCTTCGGTCCCGTGATCGATTCCTCGAGGAAGACAGTCGAGAACGCATAGACGTAGATCGGGTACGTATAGAGGACGATCGTCGCCACGCCGGCGGGGATGTACAACAGTCCCCAGAAGAACGCGCCGGTGATGACGGCGTAGGCGAGACCCAGGCCGACGATCGACGCCGCCCGCCCGCGGTCGGGAATCGGACCCGAACGAGCGACGTAGAGGTAGCCACACAGAATCGCCGTCGCGAATCCGAAGCGGAACGTCAGGAGCGTGGGATTGTTGAGACCCGCATCGATCGCGAGTTTTCCGAAGATACCCAGGGTTCCGAACCCGGCGGCTGCGAGGAGGATCATCACCGCTCCGGTCGCTCGATTCACACCAACTCGGTTGTCGCCATCGGGGTAACTATCTGTTCGTTACCGCCTGTCGGCGGACCGGGAGTCGCCACCGGAGACAGTCCGCCGTCGCCGTCGTTGAACTTCGATCGTCCCACACTCCGGGCACTCGATTTCGAACTCCGTTCGAGCCGTGGTGGTGCGTTCGATTATCAGGTCGTAGCCGACGGCACACCGTCTGTGGAGGAACACCTCGTGGTCCCCGTGGTCGCGGAGATGGAAATCGCCGCGTTCCTGAGCCGATACGATCCCGTTGCAGAAGTAACACGTTCCGTTCATATTCGTGATCCATCGATATTTTTTGTGTGGCTGTAGGGCAGTCCCGTCATGTGGCCTCCGCCGGCGTCGTCGTGAGATCGACGGCGGTGTCGGTCTGCATTCCGGCGGCTTTGACCGTGTTGAAAAGCAGCATCGCGATCGTCAGCGGACCGACGCCGCCCGGCACCGGCGTGATCGCCGACGCCTTGTCCTTTGCACTCTCGAAGTCGACGTCTCCGACGAGTTTGTATCCCTTTTCGTTGTTCGCTTCGACTCGGTTCACGCCGACGTCGACGACCACGACGCCCTCTTCGAGCATCGAGCCGTCGATCAACTCGGGAACGCCGGCGGCCGCGACGACGATGTCGGCGGCTCTGGTCTTCGCTTCGAGATCCGTCGTGTGTGAATGACAGACGGTCACCGTTGCGTTGCCACCCGGGGCCTTCTGTAGCAGCAGGTTCGCAAGCGGCTTCCCGACGATTTCCGAGCGTCCGACGACGACGGCGTCCGCTCCGTCGGTTTCGACATCCGTCGCCGCCAGTATTCGCTGGATGCCGTGGGGGGTACAGGGCTTGAACCGGGGCGTCCCGGCGACGAGTCGACCGACGTTCTCCGGATGGAAACCGTCGATGTCCTTCCTCGGATCGATCCGCTCCAGTACGGCGCCTTCGTCTACGTGATCCGGGACCGGCATCTGCACCAAAATCCCGTGGATCGACGGATCGGCGTTGAGTTCGTCGATCTGCTCCAGCAGCCGCTCTTCGGGAGCCTCCGGCGGGATACTGTACTGGTGGCCGTCGATGCCGATCGCCTCACAGGCCTCCTGTTTCATCGAGACGTACGTCTCACTGGCCGGATCGTCGCTCATGAGGATCGTCGCCAATCCGGGCGTAACCCCGTCGCGTTTCAGCGTCGCGATCGGCTCCTGTAGTCCCCGTCTGATCTGTGCTGCAATCTCGTTGCCGTCGATTACCGTTGTCATTTGTGTCTGGTTTTCCGTCGGCGGCGCCAACCCGGTCGGCGGGGATTCGGCGTTTCGGTATCCCTATGCGACGGGTGGCGGGACTGACGATCAGGTCCGTGTTCCTCCGTGTTCGGAGACACGTATATTGATCGGGCCGGAATATCGAACCCATTCAAGTATCTCTCCGATATATCGGACACAATTGCCAGATTTATACAAAAATTACTGTCTTATTCGCTTTGAGGTGAACATGCAACAGCTTTTTGTTCGAACGAGTGCTGTATTGAGGTAACCACTTCGAAGACCGATTGCCGGTGTTCGAGGAGCACACAATGGATTCAATCACCGTCGCAACCGACGAGGAGTCGTTTCTCGAAACAGCCGAGAGCGCTCCGGATGGCGCCCGCATTCCGGTCGAGGTCCGGATCGAACTCGCCGATCCGTTCGAGGCGTATCGCCGCGTTCGAAGTCCGGATGCACAGGGGTTCTACCTCGAGACGACCGGCGGCCAGTCGGGTTGGGGGTACTTCGGTGTCGATCCGATCGAACGGATTCAGGTCGGACCCGATGCGACAGCCGTCGACGACGGAAGTCCGTCACTCGCTGAAATCGACGCACTCCTAGGCCGCGAGGAACTCGCCCGTGGTGACTGTACCGTCCCGTACCCCTGCGGTGGATTCGGCTGGCTCTCCTACGACGTCGCCCGGGAACTGGAGGATCTTCCGGAATCGGCCATCGCAGAGGGCCTCCCGCGGCTTCAGGTCGGCGTCTTCGACTGTATCGCCGCCTGGCAGGAGCCGCGTTCCGGTGAGACGACGATTCACGTCACGGCGTGTCCGGTCGTCTCCGGGGACCCCGCCTCCGCCTACGAGGCGGGCAAACAGCAGGCATTGTCACTCGCCCGCGATGCGGCGTATGGATCCGAATCGATCCGACGTTCGACGCCACACCGCGAGCAGGCGACATTCGAGAGTGAGTGTGGGAAAACGGCATTTGCCGACCGCGTCCGGGCGGTCCAGGCGTATATTACGGACGGCGACACCTTCCAGACGAACATCTCACACCGGCTCGTCGCACCGGCGGTCGTCCACCCGGTCGACGTTTTCAGCGCGCTGCGGCGGGTGAATCCCGCGCCGTACTCCGGGCTACTCGAATTCCCCGGCATCGACCTCGTGAGTGCAAGTCCCGAGTTGCTGCTGTCGGTCGAGGGCGACCGCCTCCTCACCGAACCGATCGCCGGAACCCGACCGCGGGGACAGACGCCCGAAGAAGACGAACGGCTCGAAGCCGACCTCCTGTCTGACGAAAAGGAGCGGGCCGAACACGCGATGCTCGTCGACTTAGAGCGCAACGACCTCGGTAAGGTGAGCCAGTACGGATCCGTCGATGTCTCCGATTATCGCCGCGTCGACCGGTATTCGGAGGTGATGCATCTCGTTTCACTGATCGAAGGACGGCGGCGTGACGACTGCTCGATTGCCGATGCGATCGGGGCGGTTTTCCCCGGTGGGACGATCACCGGTGCGCCGAAGCCACGAACGATGGAGATCATCGACGAACTCGAAACGACACGCCGCGGGCCGTACACCGGAAGCATCGGCGTTTTCGGGTTCGACGACCGGGCGACGCTCAACATCACGATCCGAACGCTCGTCCACCGTGACGAGGAGTACTATCTCCGGGTCGGCAGCGGGATCGTCCACGATTCCGTCCCCGAACTGGAGTACGAGGAAACCCTCGATAAGGCCCGCGCGCTCGTCACCGCCGTCGATACGGCGCTCGGAGAGCGGGCGTCGTTTTCCGTCGAGAGCAGCGGCGCCGTCGAGGGTGAAGCCGACTCGATCGGAGGTCACAGATGATCCTGATCATCGACAACTACGACTCCTTCGTGTACAATCTGGTGCAGTACGTCGGAGAGATCGACGACGTGGTCGTTCGCCGCAACGACGA
>JARWGK010000062.1:0-11970 GCA_040409725.1 Natronomonas sp. | reverse complement strand
GCTGTTTGCTCCGCCAGACCCGTTTACACAACTCATCGTTGCAGGGGTTGTCATCGGTCTCGGAGCTATCGTTTCCTACTGGTGGGTATATAAGCGAAGCAGCCCGGAAGTCGCACAACCCGAAGCGTGAAACTCCCCTATCGACGGTTCCTCTCTGGTTCCTGACTGGACGAGAAGGCGCACGGCGAACGAGAATTGTTGCGGCTACGGTGCCGTCCCTACAAGGACGAGAGCCCGGTCAAAATCGACCAATCGTACCTCCGTCTGTTGGTTTGGTTTTGTGTTCTGACAATTCCTGAAATCGAAAGGTAGCGGCGGTCTGCGTCGTTGTCAATAGCGGGTGTTCCTGACGAGACTCAAATCACAGCTCAGCTTGGAGAAAACTGGCAGTAGAGAGGCTGAGAATGAAGGAAGCCTAGGCCGGGATTTGAACCCGGGCTCTCGTCCTTACCAAGGACGCGCTTTACCGCTAAGCTACCCAGGCAGGCACTCGACGGTAGCCCGGTGGCACCATTAGTCGTTTCGATTCAGGGCTTTGCCGTCGCCGGCACCGAGTGCGGCGAGGCGGTCTCTTCGAGCAGCGGTGAGGTACTCCTCCGCAGGGGGAAACGACGAAATCCCATCGACGAGGTCACTGGCGAGGGCACCGAGGTCGGCGTCGGCCTCAGCGGCGGTTGCCGTACCCACCAGCAGCGCCAGTTTGATGGCGTCGACCTCGAGATTCCGGTCGAGAGCCGTCGCGGCCGTCTCGTCTGTGACACCCTCTCGGATCGTCTGGTCGCGCCCGAAGGCCTGGACGACGCGAACCGCCTCCTCGGCTGCGGCGGTGCGTGCGAGCAGATAGAACCCTCTTGCGACGAGGACATCGGCTCCGAGAATCGCCATGTCGGGATCGATGGTGTCGGGACGCGCCACGTCGGCGTCCCAGGGATCCGTCTGTGCGAGGTGGCGGGTGAGACGAAGTCCGTCGTAGATCAACTGAACGCCGGCGGCGGGTTCGGCACAGCCCGTCGTGTCGACATCGTCGGCGTCCACCATTCGAGCGCCAAGCAGTGCCACGACACCCGGAACCATAGACCCCGAGTCGACGTAGTCGTCGATAACCTCACGGAACTCTCTGGGTTCGATGTCCGCGGTCGCCTCCGACGCTGCACGGCGCACCGCGGCGGCTTCCTCCATTGCCATCACGTAGGAACAGGAGCGTCAAATGCCTTTGGAAACGACGCCCTGTAGCGGATACTCGACGCACAGACGGTCGGTGGATCGCGCGTTCACGCCCGGGTCTCCGGTCGCAATCGCAGGATGCTCGAAACGCCCACCGCAACACTTGAATTACTCGGCGGGCTACGGGTTCTGAATGCCGACGTGTGACTACTGTGAATCCTCCTTCGAGGACGAAACGGCGTATCTGGAACATCTGGCAGCCGAACACGAAGGTGAGTTGGGGCCGATCGACCAGCGACGGGTGGCGGATATCGACACCGAAGACGACGGATTGCCGACCGGACCGATTGCGATCGCCGGGATCGTTCTCGTCTCGGCGGGGGTCGTCATCTACGTCGCGTTCGTCGCCGGCAGCGGCGGCGGCACCGCCGCAGGCGAGCCGAGCTACAACCCGAACGTCCACGAACACGGAACGATGGCGGTCGTAATCGACGGTGCGGAACTCGATTTTACCGATCCCGAATTCATCCGTGACGACGAGTATCGGACGTTTCACTTCCATCCCGGATACGACGACTTCGATACGTACATCTGGCATCTCCACGGCGAGGGTGTGACGCTGCAGTGGGCACTCGGCACGATCGATATCGACGTAAACGACGACGGGTCGGAGCTCACCTACGACGGAGAAACGTACGACGCGACCGACGACGACACCGAAATATCGATCGAAGTGAACGGTCGGTCGGTTGCTCCGGGAGACCACCTCTTAGACGGTGTCGGTCCGGTCGAAGAGGCCGCCGCCGGCGGTGGCGACGACGTTCGCATCACCGTGACGACCGGGTAACGGGATTCGATCTGTGGCTACATCGGTTCCGGTGCCGGTGGCATCGAGCGCTTGTGTGTGCTCGTTTCGTACAGTTCGATGACCCGGTCGACGGACTCCGCGGAAACGTCGAGCGTCTCGACGGTCGCGTGTTTCGACAGCGGTCCGTCGATATGCAGTGCGAGGATCAGATCTACGGTGTCGTAATCGAGGCCGATCTCCGCCTCGTCGGTCTGTCCACTCCACATCCCGGCGGTCGGGGTGCGTGTGACCAGATCCTCGGGGACGCCGACCTCGCGGGCGAGCTGTCTGACCTGACACTTGTACAGGTTGCCGATCGGATTGCAGTCGACGGCCTGATCGCCGTACTTCGTGAAGTACCCGGTCATCGCCTCCGAGCGGTTTCCGGTACCGAGGACGATCCGATCCTCGGTGTTTGCGACGAAGTAGTTCAACACCGCCCGGGTACGCACACGGACGTTCCCGAGTGCCATCTGGTCGTCGCGTCCGTCGGGATACGCCTCGACGAAGGAATCGACGATCGGATTGATTTCGAAGGTGTCGTACTCGATCCCGAGGGCCTCTGCGACGCGTTCGGCGTCAGTTCGATCGGCATCGGCGTTTGCCGTACTCGGCATCAACAGCCCGTGGAGACCCTCCGTTCCGAGTGCCTCGACCGCCAGATACGCCGTGAGCGAGGAGTCGATGCCGCCGGAGAGCCCGAGGACGGCCCCCTCAGCACCGGCCGTGTCGACGATATCCTCGATGAACGCGACGATGTGATCCCTCCGGGCGGCCAGTTCCTCGTCGGACAGCAACAGTTCGACGTCCGTCTTTTCAGAAACACGTTTGAGTTCCGTCATTGTGATCTATGACGGCCGCGAGCGACTAATACCCACCTGCGTCGCGTCGATTTTGTTACGCGTGTCCACCGTCGAGAACAGCACGTTCAAGTGTCAGCCGAGGATACCTCGAAATGGACAGCGTCCGTGAGCGCTCTCCGATCCCGGCATCCGAACGCGCGCCGTTGGTCCAGTGGTAGGACAGAGCCTTCCCAAGGCTCTAGCCCGGGTTCGATTCCCGGACGGCGCACTCCCTTCGGTCGTTTGCCGTCCAACGTCCCGCTCGCTTCTCTCGCGGGACTCCCGGACGGCGCATTCCCTTCGATCGCTTGCCGTCCAACGTCCCGCTCGATCCTCTTGCGGGACTCCCGGACGACGCATGTTTTATAAATAAAAGTGTGTCCCAGTGTGGCGGAACGGAACCACGACGATCTTTCTTAATAAATGCCAACTGCTGGGATCGTGCGGGCTATTCAAAACGAACACGGGAGAACACACGACCGATGGTAACTGTCGTTACCGATGACAGCCAGCGTATTCGAACCGAGACGCTGCAATCGAATCTCGGCCCCGAGGTGGGCGTCCGGTCCGTGTCGTTTGGATCGACGGAGCAACTCGTCAAGGAAACGGCGGATGCCGACGCACTCGTCGTGTCCGTCGATACCCCGGTGCCTGCCGAGGTGTTCGAGCGATCTGAATCACTCCGGATCGTCGCCCGCGCCGGGACGGGCGTCGACAACATCGACATCGCTGCGGCCGCCGACCGTGGGGTCGCGGTGACCAACGTTCCGGAGTACTGCACCGAGGAGGTGTCGACACACGCCGTTTCGCTCCTGTTGAACACGGCCCGACGGATCAAATCGTACGATCACTCGGTCGAATCAGGTCGGTGGCACTGGAGTGAAGCGAAACCGATCCATCGGCTGGCCGATCGGACGGTCGGGTTTCACTCCTTCGGCAGCATTGCCAGACGGACGGCCGAGAAACTGTCCGGATTCGGCTGTGACCTCGTCGCCTTCGATCCGTACGTCGATGCGGAGGCGATGGCCGAATACGGCGTCGAAGCGGTCTCCTTCGAGGAACTACTGGCGAGGTCGGACGCCGTTTCGATCCACGCACCGCTGACCGAGGAGACCTACCACCTCTTCGATCGAGAGGCATTCGAACGAATGGACAAAACGAGTGCGATGATCAACGTCGGTCGTGGCGGAATCGTCGATGAAGCGGCGCTGTGCTGGGCACTCGACACCGGTGAGATCGCTGCCGCCGGCCTCGACGTGTTCGAGAACGAACCACCGGACGATTCCCCGCTCGTCGGCCGCGATGACGCCGTCGTCACGCCACACAGCGCCTTTTATTCGGAGGCGTCGATCGTCGATCTCAACGAACGTGTCGCGGCGAACGTTGCGGCCGTCTTCGACGGAGAGACGCCGGAGGGACTGATCGATCCGAGCGGCGAGTGGGCGTGAGCCGCCGTGTGTCCGTCGACCCTGATAAAAAGAGCAGCGCCGTAGCTACCGCGGCGAAGTCGGTCAGTCGTCGGCGGGCGTCGGACCGTCGTCTGCGTCGATGTCGACCTCGATTTCGGCTGCTGCCGCCTTGTACTCGGGGATCTTCGCCCGTTCGTCGAGCACGTCGTTCGTGAGGCGGTTTGCGGAGGCCGCGGCGAAGTGGGGTGTCGTCCAGATCACGCCTTCCTTGATGTCCTCCGTCACCTGTGCCTTGACCTCGATTTCTCCGCGCCGGGACTCCAGCCGCACGGTGTCGCCGTCGTCGATTCCGTATCGGTCGGCGTCGTTGGGATGGATGTCGACGAAGTTCTCGGGGTGCTGTCTCGAAAGCGTCGGCGATCGACGGCTCATCGTCCCCGTGTTGTAGTGTTCCTCGAGACGAGCGGTGGTGAGGATGAGCGGGTACTCCTCGTCGGGCGTCTCCTTCGGCGGCTGGTGGCGGACGCCTTCGATCTGTCCGAGGCCACTTTCGGTGTCGAAGGAGTCCTCGTAGAGGAAGTCATCGCCCTCGTCGCCTTCCTCGTAGCAGGGCCAGTGGATTCCCTCCTCGCCGAGTGCGTCGTAGGTCATCCCGTGATAGCTGGGACAGACCTGTCGTAACTCCTCGAACACCTCCTCGGGACCCTCGAATCGGAACTCGTCTTCGCTGAACAGCCGGCTGCCGACCTCCATCAGGATGTCGATGTCGTGTTTCGTGTTCTCGTGAACCTTGTCGACGCCGCGCATCCGCTGGACCCGGCGGTCGGTGTTCGTGACGGTGCCGCCGCGTTCGGCCCACGTCGTCGCCGGCAGGATCACGTCTGCGAGTTCTGCGGTTTCGGTCATGAAGATGTCCTGAACCACCATGAACTCGAGGTCCTCGCGCATTCGCCGTTCGGCCTGATTGCCGTCCGGTTCGCTCATCACGGGATTTTCGCCCATGATGTACAGTCCGTGGACGGTGTCGCCGATCGCGTGTGAGATTTCGACGTTCGTCAGACCGGGTTCGTCGGGGATTTCGAAGCCCCAAACGTCCTCGACGGAGCTTCGTGCCTCGTCGTCGTCGACGAGCTGGTATCCGGGCAGCACGTTCGGCATCGCACCCACGTCACAGGTTCCCTGGACGTTGTTCTGTCCCCGGAGCGGATTGACCCCCGTTCCGGGACGACCGAGGTTGCCCGTGATCAAGGCGAGGTTGATCTCGTTTTGGACGTTGTCGACACCGCAGGTGTGCTGGGACATTCCCATGCCGGTGAAGATGGCGGCGTTGTTCGCCATCGCGTACTTTTCGGCAGCGAGTTCGATATCCTCGAGTGGCACACCACACTGCTCTGCGGCTTCCTCCTTGTCGAAGTCTTCGAGTGTCTCCTTGAGGTGCTCGAATCCCTCCGTCCGCTGTTCGATGAACTCCTCGTCGATCCAGCCCGCATCCGGCTCTTCTTCGTGTCGCTCCAGGATCGTCTTGAGGACGATGTTCAAAAGCGGGATGTCGGTCCCGGGTTCGGGCTGGAGATGCATGTGGCGGTCGGTCTCGTCGATCTTGAACGACCGTGTCGTCTTGTTTGCGTGTGGATCGACCTGAATGACCGTCGCACCCTCCAGAACCGCCTGCCGGAAGTACTGACTGTTGGCGATGGGGTGCTGTTCGCCCGGGTTCGCCCCCTGGATCCAGAACACGTCCGCGGCCTCCTCGAGGTCGGCCATGCTGTTCGTCATCGCCCCCGCACCGAGGCTGGTCCGCAGCGCCCAGACCGTCGAGGCGTGGCACATTCGGGTACAGTTGTCGATCTGGTTCGTCCCGAAGCGACGGGCGAGCTTCTGGAGGAGGTAGTTCTCCTCGTTCATCGTCTTCGAGGAGCCGAAAAAGCCCATTCCGTCGGGGCCGTGATCGGCTCGGATCCGTTCCATCTCCGAGACGATGTGGTCGTAGGCCTCCTCCCACGTCGCTTCCCTGAACTCGCCGTCTTCCTTGATCAGCGGATCGGTCAATCGATCCTCGTGGTCTACGACCTGTGTCGCCGCGCCGCCCTTGATACAGATCGATCCCTCGTTGACCGGGGCGTCACCCCACGGCATGAACTGTACGTCGCTGGGATCGGCACCCTGTTTGACCTGGATCCCACAGCCGACGCCACAGTACGGACAGATCGTCTTCACAGGATCTGACTGTTCACTGGACATGATTTTCCCTCCCTTCGCTCTGCAGTTGTGTACTCATACGTCTCTGGGGTGAATCTCCACCCGCATGAATCTTTCCTGCCGTCCAAGTCAGAATGAATATTTCTTACCATCTTCGAACATAGTATTATTTTGTAATTCAATCGTATCGGCTGCGTTTCACGATGAGTCGGCGGAGATTCCTTTTTCTGTTCGTTTTTCTAGATTTTGGGTTCGGCGGGCGTCGTCTGGTTTTTATATGACGTTCTGCCGACGCCGAACTGTCCTGCGACCCCGGACGTGTTCGAATCACCACGTCCGGAGCGAACGTTCAAGTGGATTCGAGGACGGAGGCGGCGTATGAGCCTCGACCGAGGGCGCGTCGAATCACTGGCAGCCGAGTACGCAGAGACAGAGCCGCTGTACGCGGTGGAGGCCGACCACGTGGAGACACTTCCCAAGGCGTTTGCCTCCGGAGAGTACGGACGCCGCGACGCGGAGTGGGTCGTCCAGTGGTACTACCGACGGTTTCTCGGGTCGTATCCGGACGACGACCGACAGGCAGTCGAAGACGCCTTCGAGAGCAACGACTTCGACGCGATTCGGACTGCGATCACCGCGGCGACGAACGCCGACGACGCGGCGTCTGCGATCGACCGGTTGACCGACCTCGATGGCGTCGACGTCCCGGTCGCCTCGGCGTTTCTGTTCTACATCGATCCGACGGCGTACATCGTGGTCGGGCGCCGGGAGTGGGCCGCCTTGGTCGACGCTGGAAGGCTCACCGAACCGTATCCGGACCCACCTCGTCGGAGTGACTACAGCCGGTATCTCGAGGTCTGCCTGTCAGTGTCGGCGGACGTCGAGTGTGATCTCTGGACGCTGTATCGGGCCCTCTGGCGATGCGCATCCGAGTGAACGATCCGACTGTCGGCGGGAAATCGACGCTACGGAAGCGATAACGATGGGTCGCCCCGGGCGTGGCCGGATCACGGCGATCCGTCGCCCGGACGCGCCGCCGACCGGACGAGTTCGGGACCGATCCGCTCCCGAATCCGACGCTCACCCTCCTTCGGGTCGAGACGCGTTCCGGTGTAGTGTGCCAGCGGAGCGGAGAACACCGATGGCTCCCAGTGAGCCCACACCTCGGTGTGGCCGTCGGGTGCCGGAAAGAGTCGAACGTGAAGCTGCCAGCGACCGTTCTGACCGTCGGGATGGTGGACGTAGTTCCCGACCTCGTATACGGTCTCGTCGCCCCGAGTGTAGTACTGTAGCTGTGAGAGAACCGTCGGCTTGAAGTCGAAGTTCCGCTGTAGCCGTCGTCTGGCTACCGCCGGTGAGACGGTCCACGTCGCGGTGTACTCCGATTCGGGTGCGATGTACAGCGGCACCGATACGGGGACGGCCGAATCGAGTCGAGCGAGGACCCGCGATGCACCTCGACGTAGCTGCCACGTGTCGACGGTAGCCCGAAGCGTCGTCGAAACGAACAGACAGACCACGACGAGAACGCCCAACAGAACGACCGATCGGGAGCCCCCGCTTCGTCTGTTCGTGTGGTCTGATGACACCATACTGTCAGGCGAGAAGCCCCCAGCGCTCGTCGTCGTAGCTTCGATCGCGGGCGGCGTCGAAGGTCTCTTCGATGGATCGAACGAGCGCCGCCTTCTGATCGCGGCTGATGCGCGCCAACTCGTCTGCCTTCTCGACACACAGCGGCGGACCGGAGACGGCGACGTCCCGCAGCACCTGCATCGTCAGCCGTTCTCGCCGGTCCTCGTCGGTCGTGAACGCGGCGGGTGCCTCGATCCGATACACCAGATCCTCGCGTGGGTCGTAGATGTAACAGAACGTCACGGCGTACTCCGATGGATCGCGGTTGCGTTCGATTCCGAGTGCGTCGCCGGCCGCCGAAACCGGTCGATCGACGCCGCCGCTGGATCGAAACCAGTTCGTGAACGTCAGCGACTCAGAGTCAGAATCGGTGGACAGCACCCGTCGGAAGAAGGCTGCGTCGTCGACCCACGGTGCCCGGCTTGCCTCCCGAATCGCCCGCGTGATCAGCTTCGACCCGTCGTTTTTCACGAACCCGATGACCGGAACGTCCCGCTCGATGAACGTCTCGACGAGTCTGAGATACGATTCGACGACGTCCCGTGGCCGTTCGGCCTCCGTCAGCAGGTCGGCGAGTTCCGGATGTCGGTCACTCCAGGCGAGCAGCCCTTTCGGGTAGATCGGTCCGTCCATCACGAGCAGGTCCTCGACGACGTCGGCCTGCATCTCCGCGTGGGTGACCTCGGCGAGATACAGCGACAGCGCGTGGACGACCGCCTCCTCGTACCGGGACACTCGGGGTGCCTGTACGATCCGCCCTCTGGAGTAGCCGTCGTCGAACATCCGCCAGTCGTCTTCCTCACAGTCGACCGTGACGTCGTTGGAGTGGACGGTCTTGACCACCGTCCGGGAGCGGTGTAGATCCAGATCCGACGGCACCGCCGCCATCGCCGCGTGTGCCACGTCGAGCACCAGTCCGTTGGTGAACGTCGTCGGATTGATCGTCCCCGAATCCAGCCCGTGCTGTGTCGGAAACGGTGGCTCCTGCAGGGCAGCGCCCTCGGTGTCGATCCGACGACGCCGGAGGTCGCCGATCGGTTCGACGACGACGTCGCCGTCGGAAACGAGCGGATCGAGAAACTCCTCGAAGGCCGTCTCGGCGAAGTCGTCGTGATCCGTCGCCTCGACCCCGCCGTCGATCCGTCGTGCCAGGGCGGCGATACCGTCGAAGTGGACCGGATCGAGCGTCATACCGGCTAGTGGCGCGCGACGATATAAAAACGGTCGCTGCACACGGAGTCGTTAACTGTCTCGGAGGTGAAAGACGCGGTAATGGGAGTGCCCGAGGTGAGTCCGGCGGTGGCGTTTGGATCGTTGACGATGGTTTCGTGGGGGATCTGGCTCGTCGTGGGGAACGCTGCCTCGGAATCCATGGACCCGACGACGGCTGCCGCGATTTCGTATCTCGTCGCAGCCGTCCTCGCGGTCGGGTACGTTTTTTTGTCGGGTGCCTCGCTGGCCGTCACGCCACGGGGCGGGGCACTCGCCGGCGTTGCCGGACTGTTCGCCGGAATCGGGTTCGTTTCGATGTACATCGGCCTCTCGCGTGGCTCGACGACGGTCGTATCGACGCTCGGCGCCATGTACTTCGTCGTCGCAGCGTTCATCGGAATGGCGGTACTCGGAGAGCAGATCACCGCGACGAGAGTCGCAGGACTCCTGCTCGCCGGCGTCGGTGTGGTCCTCGTCGCCCAGTAACCCGTTCAGGCGACACACGTCGTGTCCTCCGAGGGCCGTTTTCGACGGGGCGTGCCCACCAGACGACGGATCGTCGCCGATCCGCGTTTCACTTGCCCCAGAAGGGATCGCGCTTTCGGTGTTTGTCCAGATACATCCCCAGTGCCTCCAGTTCGTCCGTCGGGATGTCGTCTGAAAGCTCCTGTTCGAGGATCTTGGCGTGCTTTTCGGGAAGCTCGGTCCAGAGTTCGTCGCCTTCCTTGATCTGTCTGCCGACGGTCGGCCCGTCGATTGAGGCTGCGACTTGCTCGCCGCTGCGGGCCTCGTCGATGTCGTCGCCGGCGTCCTGAAGCGACTTCAGCTGTCCGACGCGCTCGGGGCCGTCGTCGGTCCACTTCACGACGCGGGAGTTTCGCTTCAGCGTTCCCGACAGCACCTCGACGCCGACGACGGCCGGGTTGGACTGCCTGAAGGTGTGATCTTCGAGGATCCGGAACCGGCAGGGGCGCTGGATCTTGTCGAGGACCTGCTCCTGTTGGGCGCGTTCGATCGCCTCGACGTGTTCCTCGTACTCCTCGACGAGTTGATAGATGACGTCGTCGACGAACAGCGTCACGTCCGTCTGTTCTGCCTCCTCGATGGCGTCGTCCAGTACGTCGACGTTGAACCCGAGGACGGCCTCGTGGTGTGCGTCGGTCGCCGTCGAGGCGACGGCGATGTCCCGGGGTGCGACGTCACCGACCTCGGCACGGACGATCGGAACCTCCGCGTCCTCTAGGGCTGCAGCGATCGCCTCCAGTGAGCCGAGGGTGTCGGCCTTGACGACGACGCCCTCCTCTTCGGTCGTCACCTCGATGTCGGCGAGTTCGGCTTCGACCTCCTCTATGACCTCCGCTACCGGCCGATCACGGACGACCCGGACCGGCGCACCGGCCATCGCCTCGGCGAGATTCGGGGCAGCGATCTTCACACCCGCGGCAGCCTCGACGGATTCGACCTTCTCGAACTCCTTTTCCGTGCGAATCTCCGCAAGTGGTCGTGGCTGCAGGAGCGCTCGCACGTCGGTGACGATCGGTTCGGCCGTTCCACCGACGACGATCGTGTCGTCGGCCCGAATCGTTCCGTCGTACAGCACGACGTCGACCGTCTTGCCGAACCCCCGCTCTTCTTTCACTTCGAGAACCGTTCCGTACCCGGGGCCGTCGACGTCGATCGCCATCTCGGATTTGAGATACCGCTGTGAGAGGCCCATGAGTACGGTCAACAGGTCGGGGACGCCCTCGCCGGTCTCCGCCGAGACGGGAACGACACCGACGTTGGCCTGAAAGTCCTGCACCCGCCAGTACATGTCTGCCGAAAAGCCCTCGTCGGAGAGTTCGCCGATGATCTCGTAGAGCTTCTCGTTGAGCCGCTGTTCCGCACGGTCGCTTTGCTGTTCGATCGACGCCTGAACCGGACTGTCCGGGATCGGATTCCAGCCGGGGATCGTATCGATCTTGTTCGCGGCGACGACGAAGGGCGTGGCCGTTCGTTTGAGAATCTCGATCGCCTCCAGCGTCTGTGGCTGGAACCCGTCGTTTACGTCGACGACGAGAATCGCGATGTCGGCGAGTGCACCGCCGCGGGACCGGAGCGTCGAAAACGAGTGGTGTCCGGGCGTATCGATGAACAGGAGCCCGGGGAGGTCGAAGTCGTCGGGGTCGACGAGAGCCCCGGCGAGTTCCGAAATCGTCGACAGGGGAACGGCCGTGGCGCCGATGTGCTGTGTGATCGCTCCGGACTCACCGGCGGTGACGGCCGATCCTCGGACCTTATCCAGCAGGCTCGTCTTCCCGTGATCGACGTGTCCGAGAACGGCAGCGATCGGTGTCCTGAGAGACCCCGTCCCGTTTTTCCCGGCGTCGGTAGTGTCAGCGTCGGACATAGAAAGAACCCAGTTATCGAGTGTGAGTCGGCCGAGCGTTTAAACTGTTCTATCTCCGACGCACCGGCCGTCCCGACAGTTTCCCGCGACGGAGCCCGGTGTGTTTATGTGAGCCGCCACGCATATCCCGGGTATGCCAGAGATACTCGCCGAGAACCTTTCGGATAAGGACGTGATGGGCTCCGACGGCGCCCGGATCGGATCGCTGTACAACATAACGATGGATCTCGCAACCGGCACACTCCGGAACCTCGTCATCGATCCCGACGGATCGAT
>JARWGK010000061.1:0-12132 GCA_040409725.1 Natronomonas sp. | reverse complement strand
TTCGTTTCGGTCAACGCGAGCGAGCAGAATTCGGTGCCGGTACACGCCATCGCCCCCTGCACGAACGGATTCGGTTCGGGTTTGTACATCTCCAGCAGCGGCTCGTTGAGCAGATTCGCCAGCCGGTCGTCAGGGACATCCATCACGATCGGATTCTGCCGGCGGGTGAGTCGGACCTCACCGGATCCGTATGCCTCGGCGATCGTTGCGAGTTCAGTCACGTCCTCGGCCGGCATCCGACCGACCGGAACGGAGAGACCGACGTAGTTGTCGCCGTCGGCCTGATCGTAGACGCCGACGTGGTCGTGGGCACCGTGTTCACTCGGCTTCCCGGCGTTGTAGGTGTAGTCGCCGCGGAAGTCCGTTCCAGCCGGCTCCGGTTCGAAGGACAGTCGATCGACGAGTGCGTCCCGGATTTTCTCCGTGCCCCAGTCGTCGACGAAGAAACGCGCACGATTCTTCGAGCGATTCTCGCGGTCGCCTTCCTCGTGGTAGAGTTCGACGAAGGAACGAACCGTCTCGTGGGCCTGGTCGGGTTCGACGAAGAGGTTCAACGAACGGGCCCGACGCGGTTCCCGACCGCCCAGTCCGCCACCGACTCGAACGTTGAATCCTTCGACTTCCTCGCCGTCGACGAGTTTGTGGGCCGGTTCCAGCCCGATGTCGTTGATCGAATCCTGTGCACACCCCTGCCGACAGCCCGACACGGAGATGTTGAACTTCCGCGGCATGTTACAGAGGTCGTCGTCACCGCGGATGTCGGCCTGAATGTCGTCGAGGATGTCTCGACTCTCGACGTATTCCTCGGCCTTTCCGGCGACCGGACATCCGGAGATGTTTCGCATCGTATCGCCGCCGGCCGACCGCGAGGAGACGCCGACGGCCTCGAGTTTCTCCCAGATTTCCGGGATGTCCTCAAGTTTGAGCCAGTGCATCTGGATCGACTGCCGTGTGGTGAAGTCGATCCAGGCGTCGCCGAACTCGGGATTGTCGACCGGACCGGAGGCGTACTCCTCTGCGACCTCCCCGATAGCCCGCAGTTGCCCGGGCTCTAAGACGCCGCCGCAGTTTGTCAACCGCATCATGAAGTAACTCTCCTGACCGCTGCGGTGGTGGAACACGCCCCAGAACTTGAACCGCGAGAACCACTTGTCTCGTTCGTCTTCGGGGATCGACTCCCAGCCCTGCTCGGCAAACTCCTCGAGTTTCTCTCGTACCTTGTCGCCGTACAACTCGTCTTTCCACTGTTCTTTTTTGTTTCCCATGTGTTCGGTTGCGAATATACGTCTACGTTTTCCCGGATCGACGAATCAATCGTCTTTTTTCGGTCGTTACAGTAAATCATCCATAGCCTCATAAGCGCGGTCGTTTAGATTATCGAAATAATCTTCCTCTCGTCCGACCGATCGATCAGACTACTACCGCATTGATACAGTATAAGGTGACGCGACGCACGGCGGATCAGCGTTCACTCCACGTCCGCCCTCGTTTTTACAGATTTCCTCGGACGATCGGTTGAGACGGTGGAATTTGTCGATCCGTGTCGGTGCTGTTTTGACCATGGCACCGGTAGACTACAGCAATGATTCATCGACTTTCACGACAACTCGGGAAGGAAAAGCGGGATCTTCTGGTTTTGGAAACTGTACTCGAACATCAGCCGGTCGGCATCTCACGCATCGCAGACCACACGGGCATCGACGAACACAAGGTGCGATACTCGCTTCGAATGCTGGAAAACGATGGGCTGATCGATCCAACGCCGGAAGGAGCGACCGTCGCCGACGACGTTCCGGACCGGATCGGGGAAATAAACGACGGCATCGATTCACTGATACATCGCATGGAGGCGCTGAAGGGAACCGATATTCCGAAGGATGCCGAACGGCAGATCTGAGCGTTTCGAGGCGAACAATCGATGCTACCCAGAACAGACGACGGCAAGATTCCCGGCTGGTTCAAGGGAATCACGTTGCTCGCAGGGACGATTTCGCTTGCAGGCATCACCGATCGACTGCTGACCGCTGCCGGATACGAGGTCCTCGGGGTCTACGTCTGGGCGGTCTGTTATGCCGGGGCATTGCTCCTCATCTGGATGGTCTGGCTCCGCGACATCGAACTCACCGGTCCGGCGAACGGATGAGGATCCGGGGCCGGACGGCGAACGAGTAGCGGAAAGGTTAAGAACGCAACACGGTCATAGCCGGTACGGATGATCGAGTTTCCCATACAACTGGTCGATGACTTCCTCCTCGACTACCATCTGGGCCACGCCGTCTTCCTGTTGTTCCTGCTCGCCGTCGGCGGTGGATTCGCTGTCACCAGATCGATGAAAGTGCTCGGAATCAACCTCGCCCTGTTCGGACTCCTTTTCGTCCTCATTCCCGGGTCGGCGACTCCAGCAGCCTTCACCTTCTTCGGCATCGCGCTTCTGGTCGTTGGGCCCGTGGTTGCTGTCGCCGCCCAGTGACGAACCGTTTCGGTCAGTCGCCGATGATCTCGTCGTAACGCGCCCCAGTCTGTTTCAGCGTCGCCGTCGAGTGGAGCCGTTCGTGGTCGACGGGGATGTACGCCTCCGCAAGTTCGTCGATCTTCGCCTCGACGGCTTCGGGGTCCCGACCGTGAATCATCGTAAAAAGGTTGTACTCCCAGTCCAGTTCGGGACGTCGCGGGCGGTGATAACACAGCGTCACGTACGGAAGCTGTCCGACGGTTTCGCCGATTGCGTCCAGTTGTTCGTCGGGAACGTTCCAGACGACCATACAGTTGGCGTCGAATCCGGTGGCGATGTGATTGACGACACATCCGACCCGCTTGATGCAGCCGGTTTCCTTCAGCCGGGTGATCGATTCGAGAACCGAATCGACCGGTGCACCGACGGCCGCCGCGATGTCGGCATACGGCGTCAGCGTCAGCGGAACCCCGTCTTGAATCTCCAGCAGGATCGATCGATCGAGCGCCGAAAGGTTCGCCGCCGCAGTCTCGGTGATCCGTGTCGCCGAAACGTCGGTGCTGTCGATCGACTCCCGTGCGAATCGGTCTCCGTTGACGACGGGAAACTCCAGATCGATGTAGAAATCCGTGAGCATCGGGAGATTCAACACTCGACAGCCGGTTTGGGATTCGATCTCACTCAGAATCTCGTCGCGTCGCGACAGCGACCCCGCCGTCACGACGAACCACATGTTCCACTCGTGGTTTCTGCGGTAGTTGTGATTCACCTGCCGGTAGCCGTTGATCGTCTCCGCGATCGTCTCGAATTGATCCTCCGGGGCACGGACCGCCGCGAGGGTGGAGGCGCCGATCACCGGGGGGTTGAGAACCGCACCGAATCGTCGAAACAGCCCAGACTCGTGGAGTGATCTGACCCGCCGAAGGGCCTCTTCGGGGGCGATCCCGAGGGCATCGGCCACGGCATCGAACGGCCGCCGTTCGATCGGAAACCCACTCTGGTAGCCGTCGATGATCGCCGCATCGATATCGTCGATCCCCGTTCGCCAGTCGTCGGCAGCATCGGACTCCGTGTCCTGGACGTGCTCCGCGCGATCGTTGTCCGCTGCTGGCGTATCCATCATCCGTCTTTAGATTTCGTGCAATTACCGTTTGTCGGTTCCCCACGAGCAGTGGGGGGAATACGGCCACTGTCCACGCGACACGACCGGCCAACGGTCGGCCTGCCTGCGATCCGATCGCCGCTGCTGCCATAGATTTATGTCCAAACAGGAATTTATGCAACTCAATGCTCTCCCGGATACGGTCCGCGTTCAGATGGGCCGTTGACTCCTACGTGATATTCGTCGTGATCGGACTGGTGATTGGTCTTGCGATCGCCCCGGCGGCCATACAGTTCTCCGGTGGCCCGGACGGAACCGTCGCCGTCGTCGTCGTCGATGGGTCGATCGACGGACAGGAATCGGCGGTGTACAACTCGGCGATGTCCGAGGCGCGTTCCGACGCCGATGCCGTCGTCGTCATCGCAAACAGCGGCGGCGGCTCTGCGGCAGCGAGTGAAGACATGTACATGCAGACGGTGCGGACGGCAGAGGAGATGCCGGTGGTGGCTGCCGTCGACGCTGCTGCCGCCTCCGGGGCGTACTACGCTATCGCTCCGGCCGACGAGATCTACACGAAGCCGTCGTCGGTGATCGGAAGCGTCGGCGTCCTGGCACAGCTTCCACCGGAGATCGAGCCGAACAACCTCATCGGTTCGACCGGGCCACAGAAGATCGGTTCCGACGAGCGGGCCTTCTTTTATGATCTCAACACACTCGGTGATTCCTTCGTCGGTGCGGTGATGGAACACCGTGGCGATCGCATCGAACTGTCCGAAGACGAGGTTGCGGCCGCGGAGACGTACGTCGGAATCGGCGCCGTCGACAACGGTCTCGCAGACGAAGTCGGCGACCGCGAGGCCGCGATCCGTGATGCTGCCGATCGGGCCGACCTCGACCGTCCGGAGGTCCGAGTGCTCCGTCCCGACGGAACCGAGTCGTCGTTCCTACTCGAGAGTACCTACCTCGCTTCGACCGCCGATCAAAAACAGATGGAATCGATCGACTACATGACGGAAGAACGCTCCGACCCACCGAACTATCTCATGGTGCCCGAAGGCGTCGTCGCCGACGAAATCGATGCCGTCTCGGATACCGAAGCCGAGGCGGTGACAGACGAACTCGAAACGACCGGTGAGGATCGGACGCAAAACGAGACGGCCACGGCCGAAGTCGATCCCGGAAGCGAAGCGATTCGGGAGGCTGGAACATGACGCCGGACGACCGTGACGACGAGATCGGTTCGACGGCGGGATCGGACGCGAACGACGAAACGCCGGCCGACAGGACCGCTGAGCCGACCGAAACCGAAGCGACGGCGACCGTCGGTTCCACCGACTTCGGCACGACGGAGAAAAAGCAGGACAGCCTCAAACGAACTGTCCTGACCGGCATCGGGATCGTCGCCCTCGTCGCGATACTCGTGGCCGGACTGGCCGCGGCGGTCCCGGTGCTGATGGCGCCGGATCCTCCCGAGGAGCCGACGTACGACGAGTTCGACCCCGATCGTGTCGTTGCCGATCCGCTCGCCGCCGAGGGCGACATCTCCCCGGACGGTCAGGTCGGTAGCCCCGCCGGTGGGACGGTCGTCATCGACGAATCCAACGCCAACCGGTTCGAGCGGGGCGACATCACACCGATGGTCGAGGCCTTCGAAGCTGCCGGATACGAGGTCGAGTTCCATCAGAGTGGACCGATGTCGGAGTCGCTTTCGGATGCGGATGCCCTCGTCGTGATCGATCCGGCGGCCCGATACGACGGTGCCGACCTCGAAGCCACAGAAGAGTTCACCGACCGTGGCGGGCGGCTTCTGGTTCTCGCCGAACCGGACCGGTTCCTGATCGAGGCTGGACTCCTCGGTGCGACGATCGAGGAGGCCGAAAGCGGGCTGACCGAGTTCAGTTCGCGTTACGGAATCCACTTCGACACGCGGTACGTCTACGACCAACAGCAGAACGACGGCAACTACAGACACGTCGTTGCCAACCCGGAGGGCAACGCCGAAATCTCTCCCACAGGTCCGATGACTGACGTCGAGGACGTTGCGCTGTACACGCCGACGGAGGTGCGTGCAAGCGGTGACGCCGAACCCGTCCTGACGACGAGTTCCAGCGCACGGATGATCGACAGCGACGAACAGCGATCCTACACGCTCGCGGTCCAGAAGGACAACGTACTCGCCGTGGGTGACTCCCGGTTCATCGCCGACGACCGCCACAGCGTCGGTGACAACAACGTCTTCCTGGAACACGTGATCGAGTTCCTGATAAGCGGTGACGTGAGTCCGGCTTCGGATGACGGCGGCGGGTTACCTGACGACGTCATCGTCGGTGGCGACGATGGAGACGACGACTCCGACGAGTAAACCTCGCGTTCTTCGTAGGTGGTGAGAACGACGGTATTTTTGACCGCCGCGACCCAACAGAGCGTATGGCAAAAGCAACCGAGCGATACGGGGACTGGCCACTGAAGCGGCTCATGACCGAGGTCGTCGGCTCCGGACACAAATCCGCAGACGACATGACGCGAACTCAGGCAGCGGAGGCGTTTCGACGGATCCTCGACGGCGAGCCCGATCCGACGACGCTCGGGGCCTTCTGGCTCGCCAATCGCTGGAAGCGCAACACGCCGGAGGAACTCGGAGCATACATCGACGTGATGGCCGAGGGCGTCGAGGCCCACGCACCCGACTGTGACCCCGTCGACTGTGGGGCAAACTACGACGGCAAGGGGCGATCGGCGATATTCGGTGTCGCGGCCGGACTCACGGCTGCGGCCGCCGGCACCCCGGTCGTCGTTCACTCCGGCGACCGCGTTCCGACGCAGAAGCAGGATGCCTACAAGCACGTACTCGACGAACTCGGCGTCCGAACCGATCTCGCTCCCGAGGAGTCGGCGGCGATGTGTGACGAGGTCGGATTCGGGTTCTACTACCAGCCGAACGTCGCACCCGAGATCGACGCGCTTCACGATTCACGCGACCAGATGGGGGTTCGAACGTTCGTCAACACGATCGAAACGCTCGCAAACCCGGCAGCCGCCTCGACACATCTCGGAAGCTTCTATCACCTTCCTTACGCAAAGCGGATCATCGACACGTTTCAGGAGAGCGAAACGGCCGGCGTCGATCGCGTCGTGATGTTCCAGGGGATGGAGGGCTACGACGACGTCCGTCCCGGGTCGACGAAGGTCGCAGTCTGGAACGACGGCGAGGAGATGGACGACTTCGACATCGAATCTGCGGCGTACGGAATGACGTTCGACGGCGACGACCTCGCCGTCGACGACGTCGCGGCCGACTCTGCGGAGATAACTGAATCGGTGCTCGAAGGTGACCGCAGCGACCAGTTTGCCGACGCCGTCGTCCTCAACGCGGCCGTTCGGCTGTTCGCCGGCGGTGCGGTCGAAGACATCGAATCGGGCATCGAACAGGCCCGTGACGCAATCGACTCCGGGGACGCGGCGGATCGACTCGACGCGCTTCGGTCCTTCTGAATACGGGACGAGACGGGTTTCACCCGGGGCTACCCTCCATTTCTCGATCGCTGAGACACCCGTCTATCGATTAAGACACCGCATATCGAAGGGACAGCTGTAATGAGACGCTCGAAACAGAGTCGGCGACGGTTCCTCACGACGGCAGCGGCGGGCAGTCTGGCCGGGTTGGCTGGCTGTGTTGCCGGATTCATGGGTGAGGAGTCGAGCAACGTCGCACAGCCGGACGAAGAAGAACACGACGCGGTTCCGGGACACGAACTGACCGACCACCCGTGGACGGCACCGCCGACGGTGGTGGAACTGGAGGACGGCGACAGCAGCACGATCCGATCCGTTCCGTCGAGACACGCCGTCCTCGAGGCGGAAGCAAGCGGCGGACCGATTACCGTTCCGGAGGTGTGGGCGTGGCAGGCCGACGACCACGACCCGAGTGTACCCGGACCGATCTACCGTGTCGAGGAGGGCGCCTCCTTCGAGATCGAACTCGAAAACACCGAGGACATCCGCCCACACACGTTCCACCTCCACGCACTGAAGAAGGACTGGGAGGAAGACGGGGTTCCGACCACGACCGGCAATCAGGTCGATCCGAACGAGTCGTTCAGATACTCCTTCGAGGCCAACGTTCCGGGGACCCACGTGTATCACTGCCACTACCAGACGCAGAACCACCTCGATATGGGGATGTACGGCATCTTCCGGGTCGATCCGGTCGACTACGATCCGCCCGACAAGGAGTTCTTCCTGACGCTTGGGGACTGGGACATGGAGCTTTCACGGCAGTTTGCTGGCGCCGGCGAGGCCGATTACAGCCACCGAGAGCGCACACCGGACGTGTTCACGATCAACGGACGGTCCGGTCCGACGACGTTCCACCCCGAGGTTGGATCGCCGCTCATCGTCGAGGAAGGCGACACGGTTCGGGTCCACCTCTCGAACAACGGCTACGAAACTCACCCGATCCACGTCCACAACCACCGCTACGAGGTCGTCGAGAAGGACGGCAGCGAGGTTCCGGATGCGGCCCGATTCGACGAGGACGTTACCCCGATTGCGCCGGCCGAACGGAAGGTAATCGAGTTCGAAGCCGACAGGCAGCCGGGAATCTATCTCATGCACTGTCACAAGGTCCACCACGTCATGAACGGCGACACCTACCCCGGCGGGATGGTCACACCCATCGTTTATGAATCCGCGATGGACACGCCACAGTTCGAACAGGCGATGGAACTGGCCGGCTTCGAGGGATGACACGTGGCGAGCGGAAGCCCACCCCTTCAGGGGTGGGTCTGAGCGACTACGGAACGCGGAGGGAGTAAGCGATAATCGACAGTCCGGCGAGAACGAACAGACTTTCGATCAACACACCGACCCCGAGTGCGACCCCGAGTAACTCGAAGGTGAAGCCGGCGAGGAGCGTCCCGGCGACGATGAGGCTGAATCCGATCGACAGCAACCGCAGGGATCGGTCGCCGGTTCGTCGGTAGGCCCGATACGAGAGGATCGTGACCGCTCCTCCGACGAGGAGAACGAGTGTTTTGACGATCGCAATCGCCGTCTGTACGCCTGCTCCAACAGTCTCGTGTGTCATGATTATAGCTCCTTTCGAACCTCAGACCACAGTTCCGCGAGCCGTTCGTCCGCTCGCCTCGCCGGACGATCGATCTCGACGGCGAGAGCTCCGCTCTGCTGTGACTCACCGCTTTCCCCGCCTGCGTTCATCTCCTCCTCGACGGCGATGAGAACGGCGTCGAAATCCCGTTCGTACCGGCTGGCGTGGCTGCCGTCCTCTCGAATCTCCGTCCCCTCCGACAGAAGCGTTGCTTCGGACAGCTGGTCGAGCTTTCGGTACAGCGTCGACCGGGGGATGTCACACCGCTCGTTGAGATCACGCGCCGTCATGGGTTCTTCGAGGGACTCGATGATCGTTCGGCAGTCCTCGTCGTACAGGGCGCCGAGAACCGACTCCAGATCGGGATCGACCTCGTCGTCGTCGAGCGGATCCCGCACCATACTCTCGCTTTTCAACAGGCATTGATAAGGGATCCGAAGACGAATCGGAGTATATCTCCTCTGACACGACCAGATGGTCAGGGTTTTGACCGCGGCGCCCACACTCATCGTATGGCAGATACCGACAATCCGACCGTAACCTTCCGGACGACACACGGTGAAATCACCATCGAACTGTTCGCAGAGCGTGCGCCGCGAACGGTCGAGAACTTCCTCGGGTTGGCGAGACACGACCCGGCGGCAGACGCCGATCCGGCCCCCGAGACCAACACCTGGGAGGATCCAGAGACGGGTGAGATTCGCGGCGACTCGCTGTACGAGGGCGCCGTCTTCCACCGGATCATCGAGGACTTCATGATCCAGGGCGGCGATCCGACCGGAACCGGCCGCGGCGGACCCGGGTACGAGTTCGACGACGAGTTCCACGACGACCTCACCCACGACGGCCCCGGCGTGTTGTCGATGGCCAACTCCGGTCCGAACACGAACGGCTCGCAGTTTTTCATCACGCTCGATGCACAGCCACATCTCGACGGCCGCCACGCCGTCTTCGGTCGCGTCGTCGACGGGATGGACGTCGTCGAGGCCATCGGCGCGGTTCAGACCGACAGAAACGATCAGCCGAACGAACCCGTGAAGATCGAAGGCGTCGCAGTCGAGGAGTAGCGATCACCCGGATCGGCGGTCGCGTCGACCCCTTCCTCGGGCCGCATCACCCCTGATCGTGGCTCTGTGCGTACTGGAGCACCGCAAGCGCCGAGCGCCCGTCACGCAGTTCACCTGCGGTCACGCGATCCAGCAGGTCTGTGAACGTCGTCGTTCGGACACGGATCGACTCGTTGAAGTCCAGTTCTCGCTCCGCCGTCGGCCGACAGCCGTGTGCGGCGACGTAGTGGAAGGTCGAACCGAACAGCCCGTTGCTCGGTTCGTACGTCGCCAGCGATTCGACCACCTCGGCCTCGTAACCGGTCTCCTCTGCCAGTTCGCGTTGGGCGGCGGCGTCGATATCCTCCCCCGGTTCCATCCCGCCGGCGGGAAGTCCGCAGTTGATTCGACCGACCGCCTGCCGCCACTCCTCGATGACGACGACGTCGCCGTCGTCGGTGAAGGGCAGGATCACGACCGACGGGGATTCCTGAACGTAGTGGAAGTCGGTTTCGGTGCCGTCGGGTAGCCGGACGTCGTCGCGTCTCACCTCGAAGCCGGGACAGGTGTAGTCGATCTCCGAGTCGAGTGTGGTCCACGCGAGATCGGTGTCTGTGGAGCCCTCGGGGCCGGTGTCGGAAGAGTCCTCTGTGGTCACGTTCGTCGGTTCGGGCGCCGGAACCAAAACCGTACTGCGACCCTCGGTTGCTGTCGGTGGAACTATGTCCGTTCCCCACCGAATCTGACGATGTGAATCCCGATCTAACCGGACAGGTCGCACTCGTAACCGGCAGCGCAGACCGGGTGGGGCGAGAACTGCTCCTCGGCCTCGCGGCCCGTGGCGCAGACGTCGCCGTCCACCACCGTCGCAGTGCTGCGGCGGCCGAAGCAACCGCAGCGGAAGCGAGAGACCACGGCGTGGCTGCGACGACAGTTCGGGGCGATATCACGGATCCGACTGCAGTCGACGACCTCTTCGACGACGTCGAGGCCGACCTCGGAACCGTCGATATTCTCGTCAACTGCGTCGGACCCTTCGCCCCCGAACACTGGGAATCGATCGATCCGGAGACCTGGAAACGGGTACTCGACGTGAACTTCAACGGGACGTACCTCTGTTCGCGGCGCGCACTCGGTCCGATGCGGGAAGCCGGTTACGGTCGCATCGTGAACATCGGCTTCGCCGACGCCGACAGAGAACACTGTCATCCGGTGAACTTCCCGTATTTCGTGGCCAAGACGGGCGTGTTGATGTTCACGCGGATGCTCGCCGCCGACACGCAGGACGACGGAATCACGGTGAACGCCGTTTCGCCGTTTGCCGTCGAAAACACCGTCTCGGACGTCTCGGAGTTCCCCCGTGGCCGTCCGGCATCGTTCGAGGATCTGGTTCGTGCCGTCTCCTTCTTCGTCGATCCGGACAACGAGTACATCAGCGGGCAGAACGTCGCCGTCGACGGCGGCCGTCTTCCGGAGTTGTAGCGGTGGTTGCACGTCGCACGTTCGTCGTCGTCGGCCACGAGACACCGACTGAGCCGTCGTTCTCACTCGATGACCTCCCCGGTGCCGGCCGACTCGACGTTCTCTGTCGGTGTGTCACCGCCGCCTTCGTCCTGTCACACGACATCCGCACCGACGTGACGCTTCATCTCGTAGTTTCGGGGGAGTACGTGGTGACGTTCGATGGCTCCGAACTCCGTCGGTTGAACCCGGACGAGCGCTCGACGGCCGCGCTCATCAGGACGGCACTGGAGGCACGGGACCGGGCGATCGGCGCGATGGCCGCCGAACCTGCACCGGGCGTTGCGATTCGCAAGGGTGGTCTCGAGACAGCACTCGAAGCAGCGGGCGACTCAGAGAGTACCCCGTTCGTACTCCAGAGGAACGGAGATCCGGTGATCGAGGTCGATCCACCGACCCATCCGGTGTTCGTGCTCTCGGATCACCGGTCGTTTACCGACGACGAGCGTGACCTGCTGGCCGAACGGACCCGGTCGGTGTCGATCGGGCCACGGACCGTCCACGGAGACGACGCGATCACCGTCGTGCACAACTGGCTCGACACCGACGGGTTCAGCCGGTACTGAAGGCTCCGCTGTCGGCCATCGAAGCGGCGGTATCACAACGCTTAACCTCGGCGGTGGCGTCGTTTCGACCGCGGGCCGGTAGGGTAGCTTGGTATCCTTCGGCCTTCGGGTGGCCGTAACCGCAGTTCAAATCTGCGCCGGCCCACTGTTCCCGCATCAGGTATTTTTCTGGTCACTATCGATATTTGGTGGCCGTAACCGCATCCCCGCGAGTGAAGCGAGCGGGGGCCGGCGAGTCGCACGCCCGGAAAGCGACCGCAGAGAGCGACCCGGAACGTCTGGGCGTGGTTCAAATCTGCGCCAACCCATTCCTGCCCGCGAAATAGATTCGTGAGCGG
>JARWGK010000060.1:0-12136 GCA_040409725.1 Natronomonas sp. | reverse complement strand
ACTGTGTCCCAGTTCGTTTCGAGTCGGTCGGTGAACAGATACACCGCCCCGTAGTCGTCACTCGACTTCCTCAGGACGTTGTTTTCGATCAGCACGTCGAGATGGTGACGGACCGTCGTGTAGTCGACGTCCAGTTCCTCGGCGAGCTGGTTTGCGTTCCGCGGTCGTTCATCGAGCAGGCGGACGATCGCAGTTCTCGTCTCACTCCCCCGAGAACTCGCAAGCAGTTGCCACAGAACGCCGTCCATTCCGCTTTCGCTACGAGTGGTGGGGTGGTAAACGTTCATACACGACGCCGATTCTGCGGCTCTCCGACCGTCGCTGTCGACGAGAGA
This sequence comes from Natronomonas sp., assembly GCA_040409725.1. Taxonomy (GTDB): domain Archaea; phylum Halobacteriota; class Halobacteria; order Halobacteriales; family Haloarculaceae; genus Natronomonas. The sequence goes on along the minus strand of JARWGK010000060.1, from coordinate 11,801 downwards.
CGACGCCGGCGTCGATCCTGTCTCGTACATCCTGTTCACCCGTATGTCAAAAGCACCTGCACCGGAGCGGCTCCCTCGATCGAGTCCGGATCGTCCAGTAGCCGATAGGCCGAGGGGGCATCCTCGAAGGGGATCCGGTGGGTGACCAGCCGGTCTGTCGGAACCGACGACAGGTGCTCGAAGGCGACGTCGGCCCGTCGCTCCGTCGTCCACCGCCCCCGAAGCGCCGGATCGATCGTGCTCACCTGACTCGACTCGATAGAGATCCGCTCGCGGTGGAACTCCGTCCCGAGGTTCGGTGCCGCCGACTTGTCGCCGTACCACGATCCGACGACGATCCGGCCGTCGTATCCGACGACGTCGAGTGCGTCGTCGAGTGCCGTCGGCTCCCCCGACAGTTCGAATGCGAGGTCGACGCCCGCGGGCTCGTCGGCAGCGGTAGATGCAGATAAATCCGCCGCTGCCGCAGGTGTGACAGTGCGGTCGGCGCCGAAGTCTGCGGCCAACCGCCGGCGCCGTTCGATCGGATCGACGACGACGAGTTCCGACAGCGGAAACGACGACAGGAGCCTCGTCGTCAGCAGTCCGACGACGCCGGCACCGTAGACCACAACCCGCTCGCCGACCCTCGGATTCCCGTCGAGGACGAGATTCACCGCCGTCTCGGCGGTCGGAAACAGGGCTGCCGTCTCTGCGGATAGCTCCTCCGGCACCGGATGTATCGACTCGACGTCTGCGAGAAACGCCGATTCGTGCTGGTTGAACGCGAACACCTGTCTTCCGTGCCACGACTCCGGCAGGTCGCTACCACAGTCGACCACCCGACCGACCGCAGCGTAGCCGTACGAAAGCGGGTAGGAAAACGATCCCTCGAACGCCGACAGCGTCTCGTCGATCGTCGACTCCGCCGACAGCTCCCCCCTGTAGACGAGGAGTTCCGTCCCGGCGCTGATCGCCGAGACGGACGTTTCGACGCAGACCTCGCGTGCATTCGGCTCCGACAGCTCACGCGATTCGACCGAGACGGTCTCGGGGGCCTCGAACCGGAGCGTTCGTGTCGATCTGGTCATCGGTTGTCTCCTCGGAATCGTTCGTCAGTCATCGGCGACGCTCTGTCGACCGGTGACCGGACGATCCGCCTCTCGTCCGGCCTCCAAGGCGTGTTTCGCGTCGATTCCCGCACGCGCTGCCGTCGATCCGTAGCCGACACCGACGCGCAACTCGACGCCGACCGACTCCGCGACGTGTTCGATCGCACTCTCGAAGCGCTCCGGATCCGTGGGCGGACAGACCGCGATGACGTTGTCGCCGCCGACGAACGACGACAGCCCGCCGTAGGACTCACGAACGTACCGATTCAGTTCGATTGCGGTCTCCCGAACCAGCAGTTCCGCTGCCCCGGCGTCGACCCGGTCCGTGTACTTGCCGGTCGCGTCGGCGATGTCGAAGTGTGCGACGGTGAGGGCCTCCGCGCCGGAATCGACGACCTCGCCGTGGCTCAACACCTCCGATCGGGTCGCGTCCTGTGCGCTCCCGGCCGTCTGCAGGCGTTCACTCGCCTGCTCGACGGCAGCGACCGGCGTTTCACCGCGACCGACGCCGACGCTCACCGTCACCGGATATCGGTTTCGCACCAGTCGCTGATACCGTCGGTGTTCCGCAGGGTCGATTCCGTTCGTCACTGCCAGCATATTGTCCCATCGGCCGGGAAAAACGTACCCCTCGCGGGTTCCGACGAAGTCGGCAAAGTCGGCGTACAGTCGGCTCTGTAGTGCCTGCAGGTCCGTCTCTCGTCTGGGCTCGGGCGTCGTCGTCCACGGCCCGTAGTCGTCGAGTTGTGCGAGGCTAACCTGAATCTGTGTCGACTGTTCACTCATGTCTGTAATCGCCGTCGTCCCTTCCGATCGTCGCGGTTTCGTCGTCCATTCGATTCGCTCCGTCGATCAGTCGTCCTCGACAACGACCGTTCCCTGCATCGACGACCGGTGTGGGTCACACCGGTAGTCGTACTGACCGGCGGCCTCGAAGGTGTGGGTGTGGCTGAACCCTTCGCCCTGGAGGGACTCGACTCCCTCCCAGTTTCCGTCGGCCGGCTGTTCGAGGACGTTGATGTTGTGTCCACCGCCGCCCCAGACGAACTCAACCGTGTCGCCTGCGTCGACCGTTAGCTCCTCGGGATCGAACCCGAACGCTCCGTCCGGCGCCACCGTCACCGTCGCGTCTGCCTCCTCGGCTTCGTCGTCGGCATCGGGATCTTCGACGGTAAGTTCGATGGTGTCGGTTTCGGGAAGCGCGAGGTGTTGTGGGTCGCCCATCTGGAGGGTGAGTTCGTGGGTGCCGGCCGGCAGATCGACTTCGGCGCTCGTGGCGCCGTCGCCGAAGTGGAGGTAGTTGTCGTCTTCGAGTGGGATGACCTCGCCGGTGTCGACGGGGCCGTCGTCGACGATGACGTGGAAGTGGCCGGCGGTCTGGTCGGTGTCGGCGAGGCTGGTGCCTGCGGGTTCCGTCGAGAGGCTCTCGGAGGTGCCGAACTCGAATTCGACGGGCGAGCTGACGGTGGCGCCGTCGGCCGGGGCGTCGAATGCGATGGAAGCGTCCTCGACGGTCACTTCGACAGTGTCGGTGAGGGGCAGGGCGCGGTGTTGGCCGTCGCCGGGTTGGAGGGTGAGTTCGTGGGTGCCTTCCGGCAGATCGAGCACGTCGCGGGAGGAGGCGTCGCCGTAGTGGATGTAGTTGTCGTCTTCGAGTGGGACGACCTCGCCGGTTTCGACGGCGCCTTCGTTGATATTGATGTGGAAGTGGCCGGCGTTGTCTTCGGTGGTGCCGGCTTCGACGAGATCGAAGTTTTCGGCGATCATGGAGACGGTGAGGCCGTTTGCGGCGGTGGTGCCGTCGGTCGGAGTTTCGAAGAAGACGGCCGCATCGTCGGCGACGTCGATGAGGTCGCTATCGTCTGTGTCGTCTGTGTCGTCATCGCCTGCGTCTGTGTCGTCTGTATCGCCCGCGGGTTCGTCGGCCCCACATCCGGCGAGTGAGGCGGTCACCGCAACGCCGCCGACGAGCTTGAGTACGTCACGTCGCTGTCGTTCGCTCATGTTTCGGTCGTACATAGGTGTGAGACCCACTTCAACGATTTCCGAACTCAGTCCAAAATTCCCCCAAAGTTCCGCCTCGCGGGGGTTTCCGTCTCGATCACGCAACCGACACGCCGGCGTCTCGAGGTGTCGGGTTCGATCGGGCCGTATCAAAACGGAGAGATCGATCGCACCAGATCCGAAAGCGTCTCAGAGATGCTTGCAAGTAGCCCCTCCGCTTCGTCCTGTGTCGTCGTCTCCGATTCGGTCGATTCCTCCGTCTCCGACGCCGTCGTGTCCTCGGTCACCGGTGTTCCGTCGAGTGTCTCCATGCCCGCCGCTGCGTGCTGTTTGGCGGCGGCGAACTCGTGGCTCCGAAGTGCGCTCCGTGCGTCGTCGTGGTACGCCTCGGCGGCGGCCGGCGGTGACTCCCGTTTTTCGAGTTCGGTTTCGAGTCGCCGGACGGCGGCGATCGCTTCGGTGATCTGCTCTGTGTCGAAGGCCACCCCGGATTCGATCTCGCTTCCGTACGGACTGGCGACGATCGCCGGCGTCGCGTGGATCTCTCCGTCGACGGAGACTCGCCAAGACTCCTCACCACTCGTCGCATCGACGGCGTAGAACTGCCCGCCGGTCGTGCCGACGTACATCGTCTCGTTTGCTATCACCGGTCCGCCGACGACGGCCGATCCCGTCGAAAAGAACCATCGCTCGTCGCCGGTTTCGTGGTCGATCGCGTGGACGTTTCCGGAGTGAGAGCCGACGTAGAGCGTCTCTTCGAGGAGCACCGGCCGTGAGTCGATCGCGCCCTTCGTATCGAACTCCCAGTTCGTCCTGACGGGGTCCGGATCGATTGAGTACAGTCGCCCGTCGACGGACCCGGCGTAGATCGTGTTCTGTGCTATCACCGGCGCGTCCAGTTCGGGCGCGGCGCTGATCTGTCCGGTCGTACACCGGCGCGTTTCGGCACAGTTCCAGCGTTCGGTCCCGTCGTGAGCGGCGAGTGCGTACAGATTCGACTCCTCCGCACCGAAATAAACCGTGTTCCCCTCGACCGTCGGCGAGGACCGAACCGACGCGTTCGTGTCGAACTCCCACGCCACGCTGCCGTTTGCGGCCGAGATGGCGTAGACGGTGTTCCCGTCCGTTCCGATATAAACGGTGGTTTCCCGAACGGTCGGTGACGTTCGGACGGCCCCGTCGACCTCGAGCACCCACCTCGTTCCGCCGAACTGTGCGTCGAATGCGTACAGTTCTCTGTCCTCGGAGCCGACGTAGACGATGCCGTCTGCGACCGTCGGCGCCGAGTGGCTCTTCGATCCCACGTCCCGTGTCCATCGGGTCGTGCCGCTTCCCGCGTCGATCGCGTACAGCGTCCCGCTTTCCGATACAATGTAAACCAGTCCCTCGGCGACCGTCGGCGAGGTATAAAAGGCATCCGGCGTTTCGACCGTCCATCGGACCGCCCGCGTCTCGATGTCGATCGCAGAGACGGTTCCGGCGGCGTCGGCGACGTAGGCCGTCGGACCCCGTGTCGACCGACGACCGTCTCGCCCGGCGGCAAGCGGGGCCGTCCCGCGAAGTCCGATCGTCCCGACCGCACCGCAGACACCTGCCGTGAGAAATCGTCGTCTCGTCGCGTGATTCGATGTCATGATGACACGACCGGAGGGCACTCGAGCCGTGGCCGGACTCTTCGGTCGTCCGTTGGATTGCTTCGTCCTCCTATTTAAGCCGTGGGAAGAAACGAACGGTGAGTTCGAGGCAAGAGACGGCCGAATCCCCCGTCGACTCCGCAGCGGTGGCGCCAGAAGACCCGATCTGCCCCGCTATTCGGCTATTGTATCGACACGGCTCTCCGCGTCGACGCCGCCGTCGAATCCGCTGGCCGCGTCGGCGACGGCGTCGAGGAACGCGATTCGATAGCTCGCCGGGCCGTTGTAGACGCCGTCGTCTGCCGCCCGCTCGCCGGCGATTCCGAAGGCGACGGTTCCCGCGAGCGCTGCCTCGAGTGCCGCCTCCGTTCCGATCGCACCGGCGACCGCCGCGAGCGTGACGCCGAGCATACAGCCGGTTCCGACGACCTGGCCCATCATCGGATCGCCGACAGAAACCTCGTAGGCCGCGTCGGGTGACGCGACGATGTCCGTCACACCCGAGGCGACGACCACGGAATCGGTTCCCTGTGCGACGGCGAGTGCCGTTTCGGCGATTTCGGCGTACTCACCGACCGACTCGACGCCGCGCACCTCGCTTTCGGTTCCGGCGAGCGCGCTTATTTCGCCGTGGTTGCCCTTGATGATCGTCACGTCCAGATCCTCGACGATCCGCTCTGCGACGGCCGTCCGGGTCGGCGTCGCTCCGACGCCGACCGGATCGAAGACGACCGGCTTCCCGCCGTCGTTTGCGGCCGCCCCGGCGGTCAGCATCGTCTCCTCGCCGCCCGCACTCACGTCACCCATGTTCAGGTGACAGGCGTCGGCGATGTCGATCATATCGGCCACCTCGCGGTCGTCGTTCGACATCACCGGCAACCCGCCCCAGTAGAGGACGATGTTCGCCACGTCGTTGACCGTCACGCTGTTGGTGATGCTGTTGACGAGCGGTGCGGCCTCGGTGACGGCGGCGAGTGTCTCGTCGACGTCGAGTTCCTCGGGATCGACCACCGCGCCGGTCGTCATCGGCGCTCGACCCCCGCCGCGACGGCCGACCCGAGTGCTCTCGTCGCGGCTTCCGGATCGTCTGCGGCGGTTATCGCGGAGATGACTGCCACGCCATCCGCACCGGCTTCGACGACATCCCCCGCGGTGTCTGCGGTGACTCCACCGATCCCGACGAACGGTAGATCCGTCGCCGCCCGGATCTCTCTGATCGGTTCCAGACCGATCTCGCTTTGCTCGGGGTCCGTATCCTTCGATTTGGTCCGATAGATCGCCCCGACGCCCAGGTAGTCGGCTCCGGCCCGTTCCGCCTGCTTTGCCGCCTCCGGCGTCGAAACTGATCGCCCGATCAACGCGTCGGGTCCGAGTTGCTCCCGGGCGACGGCCACCGGGAGGTCGCTGTCGCCGAGGTGGACGCCGTCGGCATCGATCGCCGCCGCGATGTCGACCCGATCGTTGACGATCAGCGTGACGCCTGCATCAGCGGTTAGCTCCCTGAGCTCTCGGCCGAGTTCGTACCGCTTTCGTGCGCTTTGGCCCTTCTCACGAAGCTGGACGACGTCGACGCCACCGGCGATCGCTGCTTCGACGATCTCGGGCGTCGAACGCCCCGCGGAGGCGCCTTCCTGGGTCACCAGATACACAGCAGTGTCCATGTCAGATCGAGGTTCGTCTGCGGTATTTGTGTTTCCATCGCCGCGTCCCGAAAGATCCGACACGACCGGGTAGATTTTAGACCCTGCACCCCTCACCTCCCCGTATGGCAGACATCGAGGTCGATCTTCCCGACCGGATCAACAGCGAGATCAACCGCCTTATCGAACAGGACGAGTTCCTCAACCGCGAACAGGCGATCGAGGAACTGCTGTCGATGGGCATGTCGGCGTACGCGACGACGGAAGAGGACTCAGAGCCCGGCGAAGATCTGTTCAACACGATGACCGACGAACAGCAGGATCCGGCGATGATCGACGACGACGACTTCAGCATCTGAGGACCCACCGCAACCGACATCTGACTCCAGTCCCCACGACGACCGTGAATCTTTCCGACGCGCTCGATCCGGCCAACAGCGACGAACTTCGGGCAGTCGCCACCGCCATCGCCGGCATGGAGCGGGATCTCCATACGGCAGTTCAGGACCACTACGAGGCGCTCGGAGCCGAGCCACCGGCAGACCGGAACCCTCCAGAGGAACGGGTCGAACAGCTGTGTTCACTCGTCGAGCACCTGCTTTCGGACGACCTGTGGGGATACTTTTTGCTCGAACAGGCGCCGGATGGGCTGACGAACGCCGACGCCGCCCGCCGCTACGCCGGAACCGACGACTTCGAGGCGACGATCCAACGACTCGCCGACGAGCGACGGGCGGCGACGGAGACGAACCCGGACGTCGCCGATCGGGACGACCGTGACCTCGCGGCTGCGGCGATTCGAGACCGATTCGGCGTCTCACTTTCGACCTTCGAGACGGCGGTCGTCGGATGGTCCCCGGAACGCACGCTCCAGGTCGCACTCCGCGGTCGCGTCGACTCCGACACCGAACACATCGCCGCCGCGACGCGAGCCATCGAGAGCGGGACCGACGACTGACCGATCTCTACGCTTAACTGACGGCGCCTCGAATCGATCGCATGAAGCTACTCGTCACCGGTGGCTCCGGATTCATCGGACGGCGCGTCTGTCGTCGTGCGATCGACGATGGACACCGCGTCGTCGGCGTTTCACGACGCGGCAAACCGGCCGCCGAACCGTGGGCCGACGACGTCGAGTGGGTCGCCGCCGACGTGTTCGAACCCGAAACGTGGCGCGAGCACCTCGACGGCTGTACGGCCGCGGTCCACTCGATCGGGATCATCGAGGAGTCGCCGACCGACGGTGTCACTTTCGAGCGTGTCAACGGCGACAGCGCGATCATCGCCGCCCTCGAAGCCGAACGCGCCGGCGTCGACCGCTTCGTCTTCCTCTCGTCGTCGAACACGCCACCGCTCGTCCGGGCGGCGTACATCGAGGCGAAGCGCCGCGCCGAGGCGGCGATCGAAGACCTCGATATGGAGTCGATCGTGCTCCGGCCCGGACCCGTCTACGGACCGGAGCAGCCACACTTTCCCCGCATCATAAACGGCCTTCTTCGGGGGCTCGATTCGATTCCCGGCGTTGCCTCACGGTTCGGCGCCGACCGACCGCTTCCGGTCGAGGCCGTCGCCAACGCGGTGTATGCCGCCGCCGTGGGTCGTCTCAGCCGACCGCTCGTCGATGGCCCGAGGATCGCCGCCCGGTTTCGGTGACCCCTTCGGCGACGCCGGTCCCGCAACGCCAAAGACCCCGGAGGTGATCGTTTCCGATATGCGCGACGAAGCGGATATCCGCGACCGGATCGCAGAACTCGAGGCACAGTACGACGATTTCGATCCGCCGTCCTCGGAGTACGAGGACACGGCCGAGGTTGCGATCCTCCGGGCGATCGAGGAACTCGAGTGGGTACTCGAGGAGTACGACGAGAACGCCGGATTCACCACCGCCTGATTTTCGTCGGCCTTCGACAGCACCAAGCGACTCCCGAACACACACCTGTCTGTGCAGCGGATCGGTGCCACGCTCGAGCGGATCGGGGTGATCGAACAGCACCGGCTCCGCTCGGTGACAGACCTCGCCTGGCCGCGGGTCGTCACCGGATTCGCCATCATGTCGAAACAGGCCGTCGATCTGGCGTTCGTCGGCGTCGCCGTCGGTGCGACGGCCGTCGCCGGATTGGCCTTCGCTCATGCCTTCTGGGTCCTCGGCAAGTTCGTCGCGATCGGCCTCGCCGGCGGAACCGTAGCCCTCGTCTCCCAGCAGTACGGGGCCGAAAACGACCGCCGGGCCTCCCTCGTGGTCAAACAGAGCGTCGTCCTCGCACTTCTCATCTCGATTCCGGTCACCGCCGTTTTCGTGCTCTTTGCCGAACCACTCATCGCGCTCGTCGGAAGCGACGCCGGGGCCGAAGCCGTCGGACACGGAACGCTGTATCTCGCCATCGCCGCCTTCGGAATCCCCTTCGAGTTCCTCAACATGGTGGCCAGCCGGACTTACGCCGGCGTCGGAGACACCCTCACCCCGATGGTGATCCGAAGCGCCGGCGCAGCCCTGAACGTCGTCATCTCCGCGGTCCTGATCTTCGGGTTCGGGATGGGTGTCGCCGGGGCCGCAGTCGGGACCGTCGTGGCCCTCGCCTTCGTCACGGTGACGATCGCCTGGGGAATGGCCGGCCGGACGTATCTCGGTCGCGGTGCGTCGCCGGTTCCCCTCCGTCGCGGCCGGCCGTACTTCGATCTCAGCCTGGCGCGTGATCTGGCGTCGATTTCGACACCGCTGGTCGGCCGCCGACTCGCCGAAGGCATCGTCACGTTCCCGCTGCTTGCGATCGCTGCGACGTTCGGTCCGGCGGTCGTCGCAGCCTACGCCGCCGCCCGACGCATCCGGATGCTCATCGACTGCCCGTCGTGGGGCTTTTCGATCGCAGCGAGTACGCTCGTCGGACAGCGCCTCGGCGCCGGCGACGAGGAGGAGGCAACGGCCTACGGACTCTCGATCATCCGCCTGTCGGTCGTCGTCAGCATCGTCACCACCCTCGTCGTCTTCGTCTTCGCCCGACCGATCGCAAGCCCGTTCGTCGGGAGCGGGGAACTCGACGCAGCGACGACGTTCGTCCGCGTCGCCGCCGCGAGCGCAGTCGCCCTCGCAGTGAAGGCCTCGACGACCGGCGCGCTTCGTGGCGCCGGCGACACCCGAATCCCCTTTTATGCCGCCTTACTCGGACTGTACGTCTTCGCGCTTCCGTCTGCGGCACTCGGGACCGTCACCGCGATCGGCGTCGTCGGCCTCTACGTCGCGCTGCTGTTCGAGGCCGTCGTGCCTGCCGTGGTGACGCTGTGGCGATTCCTCTCCGGTCGGTGGCGAGCCGTGAGCCGGCAGTACCGCCCGACGCCGGATGCCGGCGACTGACCCCCTGACGACTTTTATAATTCCGACACCTTCGCCGCGAACTTCTCTCGGACCTTCTCGACCTTCGGCTGGGCGTGCATCCGGCAGTAGGCATCCCGTGGGTTCTTCTCGAAGTAGTTCTGGTGTTTCTCCTCGGCTCTATAAAACGTCTCGAGTGGCTCGACCTCGGTCACGACGTCGTCGTCGTAGCCCCCCTCGGCTTCGAGCGTCTCGATATACTGCTCGGTCAGCGCCCGCTGTTCGTCGTCGTGATACAGCACGATCGAACGGTACTGTGAGCCGACGTCCGGGCCCTGACGATTCAGCTGTGTCGGGTCGTGGACGGTGAAGAACACTTCAAGCAGTTCCTCGTAGCCGACCGTTTCGGGGTCGTATTCGAGTTGGACGACTTCCGCGTGGCCGGTCGTTCCCGAACAGACCGCACGGTAGCTGGGGTCGTCGGTGTGGCCACCGGCGTACCCCGACGTGACGGACACCACGCCGTCGAGTTCCTCGAACGCCGCCTCTACACACCAAAAACAGCCGCCGCCGAACGTCGCGCTCTCTACGTCGGACATACTCTTACTTGGAGTCGGAGACGTATCAATGCGACTCCGAGCGATGGTTTATATCCGTCGCCGTTGCATCGACAGGTATGTACGATCGAATCCTGCTTCCGACGGACGGCAGCGAGGCCGGCAACAAGGCGGTAAGCGAGGCGATCGAACTGGCGACGGCACACGGCGCGACGATCCACGCGCTGTTCGTCGTCAACGAGTCTCCCTACGCTCCGGAGTTGATCGACGCCGACGTCGGCTCCCGTCTCCGGACGGTCGGCGAAGAGGTCCTCGGGGAGATCCGTGACCGTGCCGCGGAAGCCGAAATCGAGATCGAAACGGAGATTCGGGAGGGCACCCCGGCGCGGGAGATCATCGACTGTGCCGAGGATATCGGCGCCGACGTGATCGTGATGGGGACACACGGCCGAAGCGGACTCGACCGCTACATCCTCGGCAGTGTCACGGAACGCGTCGTCAGAGGGTCGTCGGTCCCCGTATTGACCGTCAGAAAGGACGCCTGAGGGCCGTCACTTGATGCCGAAGGCCCGGAGGGAACCGGCCGCCGCCGCGACGGCGACACCGGCGGCGAGGACGGCACCGAGCAGATAGATCGGTTCGACGGTGAGACCGTACATCGCCGCCTGCAGTGCGGTGAAGCCGGCCATCGCCGCGAGCCAGAGCCCGCCGAGGCCGAGCAACGCTCCGCGCAACTGTACCCACCCCTCTTCGGCCGGCGGTCCGGCTGTCGTGACAGCCGTCCCACCCGGAACGGTTTCTTCCTCGCCGTCGCCATCGTCCATAGCTCCGGTAGGACCTCACCGACAAAAAGTCCGTGGGGCGAAGTTATTAGCCACCCGCGGACGGAACCCCGGGTATGCCGGAGTTGACTGTCACCGACGAGCAACTCGAGCGTCTGCGGGCCATCTGTGAGGAACTCGAGGCGTTCTACGTCGGAGAGTACGGCCGTGTCGACGAGGTCGACGCCGTCGAGTATCTGCTCGACAGCTACAGACCTCCCGAAGAGATGCCGACGGCACTCACGGATCTCGAGGGTGTCGGTGACTCGAAGGCCCGCCGGCTCCGCGAGGCGGGATACGAATCCGTCGACGACGTTCGGGCGGCGACGGTCGCGGAGCTGACCCAAATCGACGGGATCGGCGACGGCCACGCCGCACAGCTTCTCGAAGAGGCGGGCGCAACCGGCGCCGGCCGGTCGGCAGACACCGACGACACGTCGGACGACGACGCCGACTCCACGCAATCCGACGGCACACAAAGGACCGACGCCGATCGGCCGTCGGCGGAAGTCGACGGTGCAGACGACACCACGGATGGGGGCGCCGGCTCCGCCGCCCCGGCAGCCGCCGAATCGGGAGAGACGCTCCAGCAGGCGATGAGCATGCTCGACACCCACGACGACCGCTGGCGTGAGCACAGCGGCGACGAGCCGTACGAGGTCGACCTTCCCGACGGCTCGACGGAATCGGCCCGGACGAAGGACGACGTTCGACGACTGCTGTTCAAACACTGGCGATAACGATGGG
>JARWGK010000059.1:0-12508 GCA_040409725.1 Natronomonas sp. | reverse complement strand
TCCGCTTTCGTCCGCCGCGTTTCGGTGATGTCACGGAAATACACCGTCAGCCCGGTTTTCGAGGGGTACGCCCGGATTTCGAAGTCGGTTTCGAGGGGCTCGTAGTACACCTCGAATGTGACCGACTCGCCCGTCTCCATCGCCTCGTGGTATCGCTCGAAGACGACGCCGCTTGCGGCTTCGGGAAACTCCTCCCAGAGGTTCGCCCCGAGCAGATCCTCGGCGTCCCGCTGCAGCAGCCGTGCTGCCTGCTCGTTGAGGAAGGTGAACTCCCACTCCGGAGAGACCGCAAAGACGGCGTCGGTCATCCGATCGAAGACGTCCTTCTGTGCCTGCTGTAGCTGTGTCAGCTCCGTGATGTCGCGGTAGAATCGGACGTATCCGTATCGCGTCCCGTCGTCGGATACGACGGGTGCCGCGTACTGGTCGAGAACGGTCCCGTCGGTGAGTTCGATCCGGTTTTGCTGGGTCTCGCTGGACGGGTCGTTGTGCTGTCGATCGAGATTCTTTACGAATGAATCGGGATCCTCGAGTCTGTCCAGGACGGCCTCGACCGCGAGTCGACCGTCACCGGTTTCGAGAATCGACTCCGGGATGCCCCAGAGGTCGACGAACTGCTGGTTGTAGGTGATGATGTTCCGGTCTTCGTCGGTGATGATGACACCGCTGGGGCTGGCCTCGAAGGTCGAATCGAGGATCGACTGCTGGTGTTTCAGCCGCGTCTCGTATTCGAGTTGCTCCGTGATGTCCCGGAGGATGTAGATGGTCGCAGCCGTGTCGTCCCACGTGATCTCTCGAGTGGTCACCTCGACGGACCGATTGCGAGCAGGGAGCGACAATCGTTCCCGTTCGAACGGGTCGTCGGTGGGCGGTGACGGAAACCGCTCGGAATCGACGCCGAGAAGCGTCGAGACGGACTCGCCGACGGCGTCTCCCGCCTCCGAAAGCGCGAGGAAATCGATCGCGGCGGGGTTCGAGTAGACGCACGCATCGTCGACGGAGACGAAGATGGCATTCGGGGACGCACGAAGAATCGTTTCGGCGTGTTCCTGCTTCGCCGCTGCCTGCTTTTGCAGTCGGTAGCGGGAGACGGCGTTCGTGACGCGACGGGCGAGGACCTCGTACTGATCCGTCCCCGGCCCTTTCTGCATGTAATCTGTCACCCCTGCGCTGATCGCCTCGCTCGCAATCTCCTCGGAGCCCCGTCCGGTGAACAGGATGAACGGAAGGTCGGGCCACTCGGCGCGAACGGCTTCCAGAAACAGGAGGCCGTCCATATCGGCCATGTCGTAGTCGCTGACGATGCAATCGAAGTCCTGCTCGTCGAGAAAGGATAGTCCGTCGGCGGCACTGCTCGCCGTGGTCACGGCGAGTCGCTCGTCGTTCCGTTCGAGATACGTTTCAATGAGATCCGCCATCCCCGGTTCGTCGTCGACACAGAGAACAGAGATCGGAGATGTGTCTGCGGCCATAGCGGGGGCAACCTCCGCGCCAATAAAAAACGTCTGATAAAAGCGACTGGATCGGAGCGATCAGTCGTCGGCGGGTTCCGGACTGCGACTCGTCAACTCGACGTCCGGGGCATCGACGCCCAGTTCGTCGATCGCAACCTGTGCGGCGCGCTTTCCGGAGAGGAGCATGGCGCCGAAGGTCGGACCCATCCGCGGGAGGCCGTAGGTCGTCGCAGTGGCCATGCCCGTCACGACGAGGCCGTCGTGGGCGAGACCGGTGTGTTCGACGACGGCGTCCTCGCTTTCGCCGACCCACATCGAGTCGTGTCCGGGCGAGTCGTGTCCGGGGGCACCGTACTGGCCCTCGTCGGTGTTGTCCATGCCGGTGTTGTGTTCGTCGGCGTGTTCGATACCCGGAGCGTTGAGGACACCGCGTTCCTGTAGCTTCGAGACGGCCACGGCGTCGTGGCCGGTGGCGTCGATGACCAGATCGGCCTCGACGGCGATCGGATCGACGCAGGTGATCTCACGCGGCAGGGCGTGAACCGGCGTCCAGTTCATCACGATTCCGCCGACGCGGTGGTCCTCTCGGATGACGATGTCGGTGAACTCGGTCATGTTCTGCATCTTCGCCCCGGCGTCGCAGGCGGCCTTGATCAGGCCGGAACACGCCTCTGGACCGTTTGCGACGTACAGTCCCTCTGTGTCGGAGGCCCGCTTGTAATCGACGTCGAGGTCGTCCAGGACGGCCTCGGACGGCTGACGGACGGTGACCTTGTTCATGAGGAAGCCACCGAGCCAGAAGCCGCCGCCGAGATAGTTGTTCTTCTCGACGATCATCGTCTTCACGCCGCGTTCGGCCAGTTCCTTCCCGGCCATCAGTCCCGACGGGCCACCGCCGACGATGATCACGTCGGAATCCGAGAAGTCCATGAACTCCTCGGTCCACTCCTGTCCGATCGCACGGGTTACCTCTGCTTCGCCTACGTCACTGAACTTATCAAACTGACTCATACAACTCGGTGGTACTCGGCGAGGTGACTAAACCGTTTGGGTACCGTGACGGAAACTGCGATCAGTGACCGTTCAGAATCGAAAGATCAGCGAAAGCGCCGCGACGGCGGTGCCGACGGCAAACAGCGCCGCGTTCGCCGATCGATTCGCCGCCGGTGTGAGATCGGCCGTATAGCGTCGCCGAGACAGCGGAGCAAACGGTCTGATCCCCATCGGAGTGATCGAGTCGGCGAGGAGATGCGAGGAAAGCGACAGACAGACGGCGAGTCCGATGCCGGCAACGGCGGTGGACGATCCGGCGATGACACCGGTGAGGAGTCCGGCAGCGACGGTGGCGGCGAGCACGAACCACAGCGTGTGTGTCGGACCGCGGTGTGGAACCGGGAGTTGCTGATCGACGTCCGGAAGCGTCGAGACGGCCGCTGCAACGCCGAACCCGACGACCGCAAGCGCCGGATCGACGGGCATCAGGAACGCTGCAGTCGGCGTATAAAACAGAAGCGCTGCACCGACGTGGCCAGGAGCGTGCATGGGGTGTCCCGCCTCTTATCGCTCGCGTCCCTCGCGGATCGTCGCCTCGGCGGCGTTCAGTGCCACCTCGGCATCGAAGGATTCGACGATCCCTTCGAGTTCCTCGTCGTCTGCCGTCTGTAATTCGCGTGCGTGTGTCGTGATATTCGGGATCGCCCTGACCAGATTGTCGACGATCGGGATGTCCGCGGCGCGAGCAGAGCGTGACATCGGGTTGAGGTCGATGACGATCTCCGTTTTCCCCATCTCCGAGAGGGCGGTCGCACGATCACCGTCTTCGAGGGGGACGAGTACGACGTCTGCGGATTCGATCCCGTCGGCATCGACGGTCGATCGCTCGTGGTCGATTCCGGGGATCGTTCCGTCGGCATCGAGACCCAGCACCTCCTCGGCGCCGTGATCCTCGAGATACGAGGCGATGGCCGTCATCCGTTTTTCCGTTCGGTTGAACAGATTGACCTCGATCGCTGCGGCGGTTGCCGTCGCCAGTTCGGCGACCTCGGTCGGAACGAGCGCCGCGACGTTGCCGTTTACCGACAACACCGGGTGGTCGGCGAGCAGCAGTTCCGCGGCGGCGGCCCGCTCTGCGGTGTCGGCGCTGTCGATCGTCCGCTCACCGAGCAGGTAATCGAATGCCTCACCCCGGCCCTGTGCGATCAGTCCCTGCCGCGAGGTGATGCCACGATCGACACCTTCCTCGATCCGGTGTCTCGTGTGCAGTGACTCCCGTCGCGGGTGAGAGTCGGGGATCGACTCCTCCATACATCTTCTCTGCAACCGAGAGACAAAAACGACGCGGGTTTCGGGAGACTCACCGGAGCGTCGCACCGCCGAGGTCGATCGTACACGACGCCGCGTCGTATCCGGCGTCCGTCAACCCCTCGTCGAGCGCGAAGACGGTGTTTCCGAGCATCGCCATCGACGCCTCGCCGCCCTCGTCGCCAACCGCCTGAATAGCCTTCCGAACGCGGGGCGTCAGTAGATCGGCCTCCCGGGCGAATCGACGGGAGGCGTACATGAGCGTCGGCAGGGTCGGGTCGGCGACGATCGTCGACAGTGCGCGACGACCGGCAGCCGTCAGCGTCTCCGTGTCTCCGGAAAGCACCGTTTCAGTCGAGAGTTCGCCGAAGGTGAGATACTCGATTCGGCGTTCGGTCGTCGGAATTCCATCGAGTTTCCCGTGTGGCGGAGCACCGGGATCGAGGCGGATCGGAAGGCCGCCGCGGGCCTGTGCGACCGCGTCGCCGAGACCCGTTCCGGCCCGAACCTCCGCCCCGTGTGCGATCCGGAGCAGTTCGTTCTCCGAAAGCGAAAGATCGAGTGCCGAGGCCGCGGCGAGCGCCGTTCCGAGCGAAAGCGCACCGGAGACACCGAAACCAGCACCGAGCGGCAGCACCGACTCGGCGACGATCCGCGCCCGAACGTCGAGTGCAGCACACACCCGATCGACAGCGTCGACAGAGACGACCTCACCGTCGAGTTCGAGCGTCGATGCGTCGTCTGAATCCTCCGGGACGACGCGGACGGTGACGCCATCCGACAGCGTCATTCCGGCACCGAGTGAGCCAGTTCGAAGCGGCTCGTCGGTTCTCTTGACACCAAAAAATCCGGTGATGTGGCCCGGAACGAACGCGGTCGCGGACGAAGAGATGGCGTCGGACATGGCGGGGGCAGGAGGCGAATCCGATTAAATCTTCGCTGTCGACGCGACCGAAAGGCGAAATCGCAACAAAAACCGTTTTGACCCGGGTGCCAAAAGAGAGTTCTAGTGATATCCGTGGGTGAACAGCAAGCATCGAGCGGGCGACTCCTGATTCCGGTCGGCGAGTCGGTCACGATGCGGAAGACTGTCGCACACGCGGTCGGCGTTGCACTCGAAAGCGGCGGCCACTCGGAGATCCACCTCGTCGCACCGATCGTGCCGCGCGGCGTTGTCGATACGAGCGACGTGGAGATGCTGACGGACGCCGAGTCGCGGCTCGAACGAGCTGCCGCGTGGGTTCGTGAGGATGCCGACGAGGGGTCGATAACCGTCCAGACGAGTCTCGTTGGTACCGACGCCTACCTGTTCAGTCCGAATGACTTCGCCGATGTCATCGGCGACTACGCCAAAACGAACGGAATCGGTCGAGTGATCGTCGATCCGGAGTACGCCCCAGCAGGCAACGTGACGCTGCTCGAACCACTCGAGGTCGCCCTCGCGGAACGCGGACTGGACGTCGAGGAGGCGCCGGTCGCCCGAGAAGTTCGGCGCGGATTACTCGAGATCGGATCGGGCAGCCTATTGCAGTTCGGGACGCTGTTTGGGATCTCGTTTCTGTTCTATCAGCTCCTCGGCGGGTTCGTCATCGTCACCGGTGATAGATTCGACCTGTTCTACGAGCTGATAACCGGGATGATCGCCGCCGGGATCGTCGCCGGAGCACTCAGCAAGGTCTCGTTTTCACGGACGCCCGACATCCCGCGGCTGCTCAAACAGGGTGGTCGGCTGGCGATCTACACGCCGTATCTCCTCGCCGAGATCATCAAATCCAATATCCTCATCACGTACATCATTCTCCATCCGCGGCTGCCGATCGATCCGCGTCTGACCCGCGTCCGATCTGCGGTCTGGGGCGGTCCGGCCGTGATGACGCTCGCAAACAGCATCACGCTCACGCCCGGGACGCTCACGATCGATACGGACGGCCACGAATTCTACGTCCACTCCCTGTTCGGAAGCGCAAGAGAGGGATTGTTCGATGGCGGTCTCGAACGCGGGACACGGTTCGTCTTCTACGGTCGAAAATCGATGGCGATTCCGACGCCCGAAGAACGCGGTGATGCGGAGCTACTCGGCCCGAAGGACGCCGAAGACGAATCCGCGGAAACAGCGTCGACGGACGATACAGCCACCGATACGGAGGATTCTGAATGACACTCGAAACCGCCTTTATTACGGCCGCAGCGGCACTCGTCGTCCTCGCGATCGCCGTGTTCTACCGTGCGATCAAGGGACCGACGATGCAGGACCGGGTGATCGCCGTCAACGTCCTCGGGACGAACACGGTCGTCATCCTCACGTTGCTCGCCGTCGCGCTCGATTCACCGTCGTTTCTCGATATCGCCCTCGTGTATGCGCTTTTGAACTTCCTCGTCGCCATCGCAATCTCCAAGTTCACCGTCAAGCGAGGTGAGGTCATATGAGCGTCGGCGAACTGCGGCTCGCGGCAATCGTCCTGCTCCTGTTCGGCGGGGTGTTTTTCACCTTCGTCTCTGCCGTCGGTGTGCTCCGGCTGCCGGACGTGTACTCGCGGGCACACACCGCCTCACAGACCGACACGCTCGGGGCCGGGCTGGTCGTCGTTGCCGTCGCCCTCGCCTACGGATTCGAAACCGAGGTGATCAAGGCCGTGTTGCTCCTCATCTTCATCTTCGTGACGAATCCGACGGCGGCACACGCCGCGGCTCGCGCCGCCTACGAGGAAGGAATCGAGCCGTGGGAGCAGGGGGACGAGCGCCGATGAGTGCCGTCGGCTTCGCGCTTGCGGCATTCGTCATCGTCTCCGCCGTCGCGACGGCACTGTTGCGTGACACGCTTTCGGCGATCGTCGTCTTCGGGGCCTACAGCTTCGGTATGGCGGTGTTCTACACCCTGTTGCTCGCACCCGACGTCGGCCTCACAGAGGCGGCGATCGGCGCCGGCGTGACGACGATTCTCCTGCTTTTGACGATCGCGAAGACGAATCGACCGGGCGGCGACAGACTCACCGAGAGGATCCACTGGCCTGCCGCCGCGGTTTCCGCCGGCCTCGCCGGGCTGTTGTTGCTCACCGTCGGGTCGATCCCGACGGCCAACTTCGCCGGCGAGCTGACGCCGGTGATCGGCAACCCCGAGGTGACCGGCTACTACCTCGCCGAAACCTACGCCGACACCGGCGTCACGAACGCCGTGACCGCCGTGCTCGCGGCCTACCGTGGGTTCGACACCTTCGGCGAGGCGGTCGTGGTCTTCTCGGCTGCCGTTGCCGTACTCGTCGTCCTCAGGACGGAGGTGTACTCGTGACGAGGGATGCGACGGACGCGGAAGATGTCTCTGCAGAGGCGAACTCGGATGCAGACGGCATCCGCCCGGACGGTGGTCAGGGAACGATCACCCGACGGGCGGACTCGCCGTACACCGAGAGTGAGATCATCATGACCGCGGTCAGGATCGTCGCGCCGTTCGTGCTCACGTACGGTCTGTTCATGACCTTCCACGGCGCAGACTCGCCGGGTGGCGGGTTCCAGGGTGGCGCCCTGATCGGCGTCGTCGTGTTGATGCTCGCCTTCGCCTTCGGTGCCCGTCCGACGGCGGAGTGGGTCGGCAACACCGTCGTGACCGTCCTCGTCGCGGGGGGCGTCGTCGTCTTCGTCGGCGTCGGCCTCGGAACGCTCGGTCTCGGCGGTGCGTTCCTCGAGTACGGGCTGTACGAGCCGTTCGTCGGTCCCGACGCGACCAAGTGGGGAATGGAAGCCATCGAAATCGGCGGCGTCGCCGCCATCGTCTCCGGGGCGATCATGGGGCTGTTTTTCCTCACCGCCGCCGGATTCCTCTCGAAGGGAGGTGAGGAGGCGTGACCGCGGCGTCGCCGCTTTTGATCGACGCCCTCGGCACCGACTACGCCTACGCGACGTTTGCGATCCTGCTTTCGATCGGGCTGTACATGATCATCGCAAGCGACAATCTCGTCAAGAAGGTCATCGGTCTCAACCTCTTTCAGAGCGCCATCTTCCTGTTTTTCGTCTCGACGGCGTACGTCCAGGGGGGACGCGTTCCCGTCGTTCCACAGGAGGGTGGGGCGGTCGGCGAGTACGCGAGCCCGCTGCCACACGTGATCGTCCTCACCGCAATCGTCGTCGGCGTCAGTCTCACCGCCGTCGCACTCGCGTTGATCGTCCGCATCTACACCGAATACGGTACGATACAGGAATCGACGGTTCGGGAGGTGGTCCGCGATGAGTGACGCCGTACTCGCGTTGCTCGTTGCGGTCCCGATCTTGGCCGCCGCGTTGCCGCTTTTGATCGGTCTTCGCTTCGATCAGACCGGGTGGCCGATCGCGGTTCTCACGGCGATCGTCGAGGCGGTTCTCGCCGGCATCGTCCTCCAGCGGGTGTTCATCGAGGGGCGATTCGTCCACAATCTCGGCGGCTATCCGCGGCAGTACGGGATCGAACTCGTCGCAGACGGCCTCTCGGCGGCGGTCGTCGCGTTGATCGCCGTCGTCACCCTCGCCGTTCTCGGCTTCGCCCGCAGGGAAGGCCCGCGCCGAAACAGCTTCTACAGCGCGTTTCTGCTGCTTTGCGGCGGGTTGATGGGTGCCACCCTCACCGGTGACGTGTTCAACCTGTTCGTCTTCCTCGAAATCGTCGGGCTGGCGACGTACGCACTCGTCGCCGCCGGACGGACCGGACGGTCGGCACTCGCCGCCCTGAAGTACCTGATCATCGGAACCGTCGGTGCATCGCTGTATCTCGTCGGTGTCGGCTACATGTTCGTCGCCACGGGTACGCTGAACATGGTCGAACTGTCCGAGGCGATCCCCGCACTCGAAGCCGGATACACCGATCCGCTGATCGTCACCTCCTTCGGCTTCGTCGCCGTCGGGTTGGCAGTGAAGGCGGCCGTCTTCCCGCTGCACACCTGGATGCCCGACGCCTACGCCGAATCACCCGACGCCGTGACGGCGTACATCGCCGGACTCGTCTCGACGGTGGGTGCCTACGCGCTCGGACGGATGATATACACCGTCTACACCGTCGAGTTCTTCGAGGCGGTCCCGTTCGCCGCCGACGCGCTCGTCGCCGTCGCGACGATAAGCATCGTCGTCGGAAGCGTGCTCGCGGTGATGCAACCGGACGTGAAGCGAATGCTCGCCTACTCCTCCGTCTCACAGTTCGGCATGGTCGTCGCCGCCTTCGGTCTGGCGACGGAGCAGGCGTTGCTCGGCGGGATCATCCATCTGCTCGGTCACGGCCTCATGAAAACGGGCCTGTTCGTCGCCGTCGGGATCCTCTCGACGGCCTACGGTGTGCGTCTCGTCTCGAAGTACGCAAACCTCGGCTACCGATCGCCGGTGACGACCGCCGCACTCGGACTGTTGTTGCTCGCATTGGTCGGAATTCCGCCGTCGATCGGGTTCCTCGGCAAGTGGTACATCGCCTGGGGAGCCATCGCGGCTGGAACGCCGATCGTCGCCGGCGTCATCTTCTTCAGTACGCTTTTGACCCTCCTGTATGCGGCGCGACTGCTCGAAACGCTGTACTTCCGTCCGGCGACGAGCGTCGGATC
This sequence comes from Natronomonas sp., assembly GCA_040409725.1. Lineage (GTDB taxonomy): Archaea > Halobacteriota > Halobacteria > Halobacteriales > Haloarculaceae > Natronomonas. Next base: position 3,201 of record JARWGK010000059.1, on the reverse strand, counting down.
GGGTGCCGAGGCCGTCGCCGACGGCGGTGCAGAGACGGCCGACATCAACGCGACAGCAGGCGACGCCTCCGATCTTACGACGCCCGAGGTCGACGACGAACTTCTCGTCGACCCCGAGGCCGGTGATCCAACGGCGGTGACGGTCGGAATGGTGTTCGTCACCGCGTCGATCGCCGTCGCCGTCGTTGCACTCGGCTTCGGGGGCCCCGCCTTCGAGGCGTTCCTCGCGGAGTTCGTCGGAGGTGTGCTGTCGTGATCGAGGATCCACGACCGCTGATTGCGGTCCTCGTCTCGGCGCTCGGGATGTTCGGCATCTTCGCGACACACCGCAGTCCGAACGTCCGTGAAGGCGTTACGATCGTCACCGCGGTCGTCAAATTCGGGGTCGTCGCTTCGATGCTGCCGGGCGTCCTCGACGGTGAAACCTACGTCTTCTCCTCGGGTGAGTTCGTCGCCGGCATCGAGTTCGTCCTCCGGGCGGATTCACTCGGAATGCTGTTTGCCTTCCTCGCCTCGGGGCTGTGGATCATCACCTCGTTTTACAGCATCGGATACATGCGGGGTCTCGGAGAGCACGGCCAGACGCGGTATTTCGCCTCGTTTGCGGCATCGCTGTCGGCGACGATGGGGATCGCCTTCGCCGGCAACCTCGTCACCATCTTCATCTTCTATGAACTGCTGTCGGTTGCGACGTACCCGCTCGTCGCCCACGACGAAACCGACGAGGCCCGATCGGCCGGGCGGAAGTACCTCGCCTACACGATGTTCGGCGGTGGCGTTCTCGTCCTCGCAGGGACCGTCCTCGTCTTCTGGCTCACGAGTCTCGTCGGAGCGGGAACAGTGACCTTTACACCGGGAGGAATCGACGCACTCACCGAGGTCGCAACCGAAGAGGAGTCCCTCGTCCAGATCGCCTACCTGCTCCTCGCGGTCGGCTTCGGTGTGAAGGCCGGTCTGATGCCGCTGCATCAGTGGCTGCCGGTTGCGATGGTCGCACCGACGCCCGTCTCCGGGCTCCTCCACGCCGTCGCCGTCGTCAAGTCGGGCGCCTTCGGCGTCGCCCGCGTCACCCTCGACGTCTTCGGTCCCGAACTCGCCTTCCAGATCGGCATCGGCGTCGTCATCTCCTCCATCGCCGCCTTCACCCTGCTCGCCGCTTCGTTCATCGCCATCCGAAAGGATCACCTCAAGCAACGCCTCGCCTATTCGACGGTCTCACAGCTTTCCTACATCGTCCTCGGGCTGGGAATCTTCGGCTGGCACGGCCTCGTCGGCGCACTGCTGCATATCCCCGCCCACGCCTTCATGAAGCTCACCCTGTTTTTCTGTGCGGGTGCCATCCACGTCGAGACGCACACCGACTACATCTCGAAGATGGCGGGAATCGGCAAGCGAATGCCGGTCGTACTCGGCTGTTTCGCCCTCGCAGCCGCCGGAATGGCCGGCATACCGCTTTTTGCCGGCTTCGTCTCGAAGTACTACATACTGATCGGTGGCTTCGAGATGGGCCTCGAGTTTGCCCCGATCGGCTACTATCTCGCCGGCGCGTTGCTTGTCTCCGGCGTGTTGAACGTTGTCTACTTCTGGCCGGTCGTCTACACCGCCTTCTTCGAAAGCGAGGACGCCCACGACGCCAAACCGCTCGTCGACTTCAGACCGGGTGGTGAGCCACGGTCGCTGCTCGGCGGTCACGCCGTCGCCGACGGCGGACGGCGCGACGAGGACGAAGTGGACGAATCCGACGAGGAGACGGAAATCGACGAGATGATTGACGACGAGGCGCTACAGCCGGATTTCAGCGGCGAAACTGCGGGACGGGACTACGGCAAGCCCGCACCGCGGATCGACGGCGAGTACGCCGTCGATCGGTATCCGAGCGATCACGTCGACGAAACGGAAGCCGAAGAGACCGACGACGACCACGAGGAGTCGGGTCACGCTGACCACGACGAACACCACGGTGGTCCGCCGGCCGGCGGTTGGCAGCGACTCACCGCCAACGAAGCCTTCCGCGGCCGGGAGACGACGTGGTTCATGCTCGGGCCGATCGTCGCCGCGGTGACCGGAGCGATCCTTCTCGGGATCGTTCCCTCCTCCGTGCTCTTCCTCGAGTTGATCGAGTTGATCGTCGACGACGTCCTCGCCGGTACGGAGGTGGCACGATGATCGAGTCGATTCCACCGGCCGCATACCTCTTCGTCGCGGCGTTTGCCGCCGCGTTCCTGCCGCGGCTTCCCGGACACCTGATCGCCGGGATCGGAACACTCGCAGTCGGCGTTCAGGCGCTCCTGCTCGAAGACGGGGCACATCTTCAGACGGAGTTCCTCGGCTTTACCGTCCAGTTCCTCAACGTCGACGGTGCGACCCGCATCTTCGCCGTCGGGATCGCGATCCTCGCCACGGCGGCGGTGCTGTACGCCTACGAATCCGAGGCTTCGCCCGTCATGACCGGCTTTGCGATGAGCTACGTCGCGAGCACCGCCGGCGTCGTCTTCGCCGGCGACTGGCTTACGATGATCTTCTTTTGGGAGCTCATGGCCGTCACGTCGACGCTTCTCGTGTGGCACTACGGCGGCGAGGCGGTGCGGGCCGGCTACCGCTACGCCATCTACCACGGAACCGGCGGTACGATCCTGCTTGCGGCGGTCGTCGTCCACTTCGTCGAGGTTGGATCGTTCCTCTACGCCGCGACCGACGGAATCCACGGCGCGGCGGCGGGGCCGTTCGGCAGCACCGCTGCACTGCTTGCGGCACTCGGAATCGGCGTCAACTGTGGGTTCATCCTGCTTCACTCCTGGATTCCGGACACCTATCCGCGTCCGCACGTCTCCGCGTCGGTGTTTCTGTCGGTCTTTACGACGAAGACGGCCGTCTTCGTCATGTTCCGGGCCTTCCCCGACGGCGGCCTGTGGCTCGCCTACCTCGGTGGTGCGATGGCCGTCTACGGCGTCTTCTTCGCGCTGCTGCAGTACGATCCCCGGCGGCTGTTATCGTATCATATCCAGGCGCAGGTCGGCTACATGCTCGCCGGGATCGGCCTCGCGACGATGGTCGGCGACTTCGGTGGCGGCTTCGCGGCCGCGGGCGGGTTGGCCCACGCCTTCAACAACGTCCTGTATAAAGCGCTGCTGTTCATGGCCGTCGGCGTCGTCATCTACCGGACCGGCGAACAGAACATCAAGAAGCTTGGCGGGCTCTGGA